>NZ_JAVRBF010000389.1:0-394 GCF_032436805.1 Streptomyces sp. P17
GTCGTATCTTGCATGCGCAGGCAGCGCCTGACATTACCAGCTTTCAATTTGATTGGCAGGAACGCGGCTTGCCGCTTCGCTCTAGCGTTCACCAACGCGAGCCGTTTGTGCAGGCCGCGGCCTCCGCTGATCAGGAATATGCTCACCGTTATGGCATTTATGCCCATGCAACGTTAGGCAATGACGCTGCCGAGACACTCTACCAAGCGCCTGAGCAACGTTTTGATTGGCAGCTAGGCCCACAGTTGGACCAAAACTTTGGTGGGCCAGATGGCTACCTCTTTCGCTTGAAGGCGCTATTGAGCGCTGAGTACCAAACCGACCCTAACGGCTGGCTTTCAAGCAGTGTGGCCTTAACCGTGCTGGATAACTTAGACAACTATGAGTACATCGC
>NZ_JAVRBF010000187.1:0-1115 GCF_032436805.1 Streptomyces sp. P17
CCCACGGCCGCCCCGCCGCCCTGACACTGGCCGTGGTGCCGTTGGTCAGAAACGTCTGGTAGTGCGTAAGATCATCACAAAATTCCGGGTCAATCAGCAGGTTGCGACCCAGGCCGACAACCAGTTTATCGGTGCTGAGCGTCCCCTCGGCAATCACGTCATCGCCGCGCAGCCGCAGGGCGGATCGCGCCACGGCACCGTTCTGATTGATGCTGACGGCCTCGATCCCCGCCGCGCCAGCACCCTGCGCTTGGGCCAGATAGGAGATCGACGCCACGCCCCCGCGCAGGTCTGCCAGCGCGGTATTGGTCTGGGTCACGCTGGCATTGGTCTGGCCTAGCTGCGCCTCAAGCGCCGTCCGGGCCGAGGCAATCGCGCTGTTGGTCTGCGCGCTGGTCAGGTAATCCGCCAGAATGTTCGCACGCACGCCGGCCTCGACTTCGCCAGAACCGAGTTCTTCCGCTGTGGCTGGCCGGATGCGGATGCGGTGGAAGCGTATGGTCTTGGCAGCAGGTGTCCACGCGGAGTCATTCGCCAACACCATCAGACTATGGCTGGAAAACGTGCCGGAATAGTTCGATGGCCGCCGCAGGATCACACGGGCCAGTCGGGTTCGCCCGGTGACTTGATCGCCAGCAGTGGCGTCTTGCAAAGAAATTTGGGTGCGAAAGACCGCTCCCCCGGTGTTGTTCCACGTCAGGCGGATGCCTGCGCCGCTCAGAGACCCGCTTTCAAGGGTATATTCAACCTCCACTGCGTATGCATCCGCGTTCAGCGCGCCACGCCAGATAGTCGCGGGGCTGTTCTGTATCTGGATACCGGTATTCTGTGCATCCGTAACAACGAACCGCCAGTCGCGCCCGACAGGATAAACGGTGTTGGCCGGTGTGGTGAGCGTTCCCGCAGTGCCGCTCCGTGTCCAATCCGACGAGATCAGGAATGTATCGTTGATAACGGACATGTCCCGCCCGCTTACCTCTGCGGTCAGGACAAGCTTTTCCTGCGCCGCTGCGGCGGAGCCTTCCGCGTTCTGGCGCGCGAGAACGGCCTGGTCTCTGGCAACCCCTGCACTGGCGCTGGCGCTGTTGGCCCCGTCCCTTGCTGCTTCGGCGGCG
>NZ_JAVRBF010000188.1:0-1115 GCF_032436805.1 Streptomyces sp. P17
CGACTGGATTGGTGGGGATCAGCCCATCGTCCACCGCATCACCCATGACGGAGCGCAGCAGCTGGTACGCGTTGCCGTTCTGCGTGGCGGTGGCGGGTAGCGCGTCGTACCAGCGACGCACCATGTCGCGGGTGAGGGCAGTGACAGTGATGTGGCCCAGCTCGGGAGCGATGACGAGCTTGACGAGGTTGCGGTAGGTGGCGGCGGTGGAGTCTCGCAGCGGTTTGCGGCTGCGCTGCTGGCGTCGGGTGATGATGTGCTCGCACCACTGTGCGACGGTGGTGGGGCGGTGCTCGACGGCGCGGTTGGTGGGTGGCGTCCACTGCTGCCGGTCGATCAGTATTTCCTCGTCGCGCAGCCACGCCTCGGCGTCGGAGCGGAGCAGGTAGGTGGAGGGACCGAGGTAGTGGAGGCCGTCGGGCCCGATGTAGCGGGCCTGGTAGCGACCACTGGGGAGCTGTCGGAGCGCGCCGAAGGGGCGTCGTTGTCTGGCCATGCGATGAGTCTATGGCACGCTAGTGGCACGCGAGGCTGCGGAACCTGATTTTTGAGCGTAAATGAGAGAGGTTCAAGTCCTCTCTCGGACACACGAAGAATTGCCCCTGACTAGGTTAAATGCCTAGTCAGGGGCTTTTCTGTGTGTATAGGAGTGTGTGAGAGTGTGCAGGAGTGTGTGGGGGTGTGGCTCACTATGGCACGCTAGATGCACGGCCAAGAAATCTCCCCGGTGTTTTTCTCGATCCCCTCTTGCATACCGGTACCCACATGTGTATACTGGGATACATCAGATAGGGAAAGGAACCCACTATGAACGCCACGATCACCTACCGCACCGGCAGCTACTACAGCGAGACCGACACAGCCAACCACATCTGGGAGATCTCCGACGAGCAGGGCATCGCCTCCGAGCTGTACGTCAGCATCAGCGACGCCGAGGTCATGCAGATCGAGACCCGCGAGGATCGCCGCGGCGAGGGCCTCGCCCGCCAGCTCTGGGAGGCCGCCAATGCGCAACTCGGCATCGTCTACCACAGCCTCCCCGCGCACCGTACCCCCGAGGGCGAGGCTTTCGCCAGCGCGGTCGGCGGCGAGTCCGTCACGGAGTGCCACATCGA
>NZ_JAVRBF010000390.1:0-393 GCF_032436805.1 Streptomyces sp. P17
CGACGACGACAAGCAGTACGCCGACGCGCGGATCATCTTCGTCGACACCGAGGCCTCCAACTGGACCTTCGACCCCGCGCGCAAGCAGTACTTCTTCCACCGCTTCTTCTCCCACCAGCCGGACCTCAACTACGAGAACCCGGCCGTGCAGGAGGAGATGATCTCCGCGCTGCGGTTCTGGCTGGACCTGGGCATCGACGGCTTCCGTCTCGACGCGGTGCCGTACCTCTACGCCCAGGAAGGGACCAACTGCGAAAACCTTCCGGCGACCCATGAGTTCCTGAGGCGGGTGCGCAAGGAGATCGACGCCCACTATCCGGACACGGTGCTGCTGGCGGAGGCCAACCAGTGGCCGGAGGACGTCGTCGACTACTTCGGCGACTTCAGCAGCGG
>NZ_JAVRBF010000391.1:0-392 GCF_032436805.1 Streptomyces sp. P17
TAAAGTTCACGATATTACCTCGATAATTATTTGAGTAATAATCAGAATGGGGGATTATTCCCCCATCCCTTATGTGTGTATCGTGCCTATGTAGGCCGTAGCTTTTTGGCGTGCAGTGCGCGCCATATTCTTCCCGTAATGAACAACCTTGTCGGCGTCATAAACAGGATCGTGACCTTCTTTCTTGGCTCCCATACGGGCAGCGGCTGACCGCCAGATAGCCTTGAAAGCGCAGCCTTCATCGAAGGTCATTTCCAGTGCTGCGATAATGTCTTCACATTCCGCCTGATACGCTGGCTGATCTTCCCGGCGAGGATACTGCACTTTGGCAAGGTAATAGTTTACCTTGCCCCCGGAGTGCTCGCCCTTAGTCGCCTGTGACGCCATCGGAG
>NZ_JAVRBF010000189.1:0-1073 GCF_032436805.1 Streptomyces sp. P17
GTCTGGCGTGATCGCATCTGGACAACCCGGCACATCCGTGGTGACCACGGCACGACCACAGGCTGCGGCTTCGACCAGGCTTTTAGGCAAACCTTCACGATAGGATGGAAGGCAAACAATATTGGCCGCTGCATATTGTGCCGCAATATCCTTTCGATACCCCAACAATTCGATATGCCCTTCAGATTCCCACTGACACAACTCTTGCTGCGTTACACTGGTTGGATTACCCGGATCAAGCGAGCCGATAAGGCGCAACCTCTCCGCTTCAGCAGCCTTGCAGCTTCAACAAACTCAAACACGCCTTTATCCCTCAGCAATCTCGCGGCCATAACTACAACAGGATTACCTATTGGTTCAGGTATAACCGGATACTCATCTAAAAGCACACCAGAGCCACGGATGAGGCGTGCTTTATCTAGCGTTAGGACGCCTATTTCACTCAATAAGTTTCTATCATCTGGATTCTGGAATATAACTAATGAGTCCTTACCGGAAAGGCCAAATTTGAGCATGCGGACTACGAGCGCCCTTCTAACTTTGGCAAACCAAGATTGTGCTAAAAATATAGTTCCTAAGCCAGCTATAGCAGCCACAATATTTTCAACACCTGCGAATCTTGCAGCAATCGAGCCATATAAGGCGGGCTTTATTGTTACTAAATGTATTAGCACAGGAGATATTTCTTTAATTAACTTGTAACAACTGACTATGCTAAAAGCCTCGCTAATTGGATCCCCCCCACCTCTTCTAATTGGTAGCTCATGATATTCAAAACCATATTCTTTCAATATGGAAATAGCCCTTTGGTCTTCTTCCGTTGCTGTCGAAGATGCAACATGTATTTTAAAGCCAGCATTCCAAGCTTTCTTTGCAATATCAAATCGATGTGATACAAAGTACTGAGGTGCATTAACTATAAAAAGTATAATATCTGATTTTTCAGCCAAGTAGCATATACCCCGGTGTTAGATTGTTATTACTTCTTCACATCCCGCTAGCAGTACGCTAACGGCTCAAGCGTTCATCTTACTGATAAGCAGTAGCGCACCGTAGTGCCCGGACAAGTAAGC
>NZ_JAVRBF010000392.1:0-391 GCF_032436805.1 Streptomyces sp. P17
GGTGCGCCTGGGGCGTTTCGCCCCTCCCCCTGGGGGCCTTATGCGTCTGATGTGATATTGCCTCGGATGAGCTCGGGTTTCACCGGCTGGTTGGCGAGCGAAGAGTTGATGCTGCGGCACAGCACGGTCAGGGGTCCGTAGGGGTCGAGTTGTGCGCCGGCGATGTGCGCGGCGGTGAGGTCGTCGCTTGGGTGCGGGGCGTGGTCGCCGTATCCGGGGCACCAGTTCCCGTGTTCGGCTCGCCATGCTGCGACGATGCGCGCTCGGCGTTCCCGCTCGGGGTTGGTGCGGGTGAGGTAGGTGGGCGATTCGCGGCGGTGGCTGGCGCAGCGGGTTGCGGGTTTACGTGCCAGTAGGGGGCACCCAGGTTCACTGCATGGGCGTTTCATCG
>NZ_JAVRBF010000393.1:0-391 GCF_032436805.1 Streptomyces sp. P17
CCGACTTCAACGTAATGCGGGTGATAGTCGGCTCCTGAGACTTGGTCACTTTCTCAAACCGCTCAATCGCTGGGTTACCATCAAGATCAACAACAGACATCTGCCAATCAATAGGAGAGAATCCATTAAACAGTCGAGTGGTCTTCTGCTCCTGAAGACAGCCAACCTCAGCCCACTGAGCCTCGCCGCCAGTAAGAGACGTGTCGGTAACGCAAGGCACTTCAGTCCAAGAGACAACCTCTTGGAATGATCCAGCACCACCGCCCGGAGAGAAGTCGGTCGTGTCCGAAGTATCAGCGCCAATTAGCGTGAATGTATCAACGTCAGTAACGCCAACACGGAATGCACGCCCATCAAGCTCACACCAAGGAGAGTTGATGATCACATAATC
>NZ_JAVRBF010000394.1:0-391 GCF_032436805.1 Streptomyces sp. P17
TGGAAAACCGCAAGGCCTTCAACGCCCGCCTGGGGGCGAAGGCCGAGGCCCTGTTCGATGTCGAAATGGACCTGGCCGAGTTTCAGGGGTGGTGCGACCAGTGGACCGATGTGATCTATGCTCATCAGCCGCATGGCGCGCTGCGCGGCAAAAGCCCGTTTGAAAAAGCCGCAAGCTGGCGCGGCACCCTGCGCCGGGTCGAACAGCCGGCGGCGCTGGATATTCTGCTGGCACCGGTTGCGGGCGGCGATGGCATCCGCACGGTGACCAAGTCCGGCGTCCGTGTTGACGGCCATCACTATTACACCGCCGCCGCAATGCCCGGAACGCGCGTTCTGGTGCGCATGGACCCGGCTGATATGGGTCGGGTGATGCTCTTTGCCGAAGATGG
>NZ_JAVRBF010000395.1:0-391 GCF_032436805.1 Streptomyces sp. P17
CGAGCTGGAGGCTCACAACGCGAAGCTGAACGCGATCCTCGGTGAGCTGCCGGATTTTCCTATGTAGCTGAGGTTGTCGCCTCTGAGGCCGAGTTGCGGACTGATCTGGCGATCGCCCGCAGCTTGGGGGTCAGCCTGCGCCGATTCAACGGGTGGGAGCCGACCACGGTCACCACCACCCGCCCCGACGGCACAACCATCACCACCCGTGACCCCGAGTTCAAGACCAACATCTAAGGAGCCCCCATGTCTCTCACTGTTTTCAATCCCGACGGCGTGGAGGTTCTCGAGAACTCCGCCGTTATCGTCGCCCCCGCTGTCGCGGACCTCGACAAGCCGACCGTCGCCGAGTACAACGCGGGCACCGCCATCGAGTGCTCCATCAAGTCGT
>NZ_JAVRBF010000190.1:0-1107 GCF_032436805.1 Streptomyces sp. P17
ACAGGGCCGCCCTGGGCACCCTGCCCAGCGGCGCGAGGGGTGGTGAGCAGCGCAGGGGGTGATCCGGGGCGGGTCGCGGCCCCGTGCAGCGCCAGCCACACGGTCCGCGCCGCCGACATGCCCGCACCGGTCGCCCGATACAGACGCACCACACCAGACGAGCCAGTCCCGCCCCGTGCCAGGGTCGAGCCGTAAAAAAAGTAGCCGGTGTTGTCGGCCACCTGCCCCGAGGTGGAGTGCCCCTGATAGGCGCGGTGCCCGGCGGTGCCGTCGCTGCGCCACCTCCCAGACCTAGCCGTCGCAGCCTGCACCGCCCCAGCAGCCACAGTGGCCGGTGCGGGCGCCGGATCAGTCTGTGGCGGGGTCGGGTCAGACGGCGGCGTGGATGGCGGCGGCGGAGCGGACGGTGTGCCGATACGGCCCACCACCACACCACCAGCAGACCCCCACAGCAGCGCCACCCGATCACCCACCACCGGCACACCACCGACGTGCGGGACCGTCACAGGCCCCACCCCAGTCGAGACGGTCACCACACCAGACCCAGTGGATGACACAGTGCCCTCACTCGGCCGGGCGGTACGCAGACCCACCACATGCCACACCCCCTCGGAGCGCAGCAGCAGCACCCGGTCACCAACCGCCAGCGGTGTCGGCAGCCACACCAGCGGCGTCACCTCGGACCCCAGCACCGACACCAGCAGCACCGGGGACGTTGCCTTCACCTCCCCCGCGACGGCAGGCGGACGAGCCGGGGTCAGAGCAGACGCGACAGCATCACCCAGAGGATCAGACATCGACCAGCACCCCCCACCCAGCGCTCGCCGTGACCGTCATCGATCCCCCAGTCAGCGGCAGCCTGATACCCGTCACCAGGGCATCCACCGTGCGGGTCGGCAGCCTCAGCCGCAGCGTGTCCAGCACATCAAGAGCCGGGTCCGGCGCGCACGTCACAGTCAGCGTTTGGCGGCGCGCCGCCCTCGCCTTCACCGCCAGCTTCTGCGCGGCAGCTGCACACTGCGCGTTCGTCCGCATCAGCGGCGAGTGCAGAAACTCCGGCACCCGGCCAAAACCGGACGGGTCCCACGCCAGCGGGCCAGACGCCTC
>NZ_JAVRBF010000396.1:0-390 GCF_032436805.1 Streptomyces sp. P17
GACGCCAGAGAAATAAGTCAAGATTAGGCGCAATGCGCTTAACCTCGTGAGCTTTTAGGCCCCCAGCGCCTGCTTTAGCTTTTCACTGTCCGGGAGGCCTGAGAAAAAATCCCCGAGAACTTCCTTCAATACAAAGATGACAACCGGAAAGAGGTCTGCTTTATGAGCCGTGAAATCCTGATCCATATCGACCTGACCCCACGCGCCGGAAGCCTGCTTCACGGTAGCCAGGGACACGATATCAGCAATGAGACGAGTCACTTCATCGGGATCGCTCTTGCCGAAAATATCAGTGAGAGCTGCGACTGCCGCAGCGTTAGAGGCTTCCTTGGCCTCTGGGTCCGCGTCCTTGCCGACACCCCGAAGGATCGTTGGAAGCCGTTCCACGCC
>NZ_JAVRBF010000033.1:0-96627 GCF_032436805.1 Streptomyces sp. P17
CGTTCGGCGACCCCGGCTCCAACGACAGCGCGTTCGGCGACCCCGGCTCCAACGACAGCGCGTTCGGCGACCCCGGCTCCAACGACAGCGCGTTCGGCGACCCCGGCGACACCATCAACCGCGACTGCGAGCGCCGGTTCCCGTCGTCCTAGGGGCGGCTATCGGCGCAGTTCGGCCAGCACCGCGTCGGTGAACACCGGCCACACCTCGACCGCCCAGGGTCCGAACGCCCGGTCCGTGAGCGCGACGCACGCGGCTCCCGCGGACGGGTCGATCCACAGGAACGTGCCGGACTGGCCGAAGTGACCGAAGGTGCCCTGCGAGGACGAAGACCCCGTCCAGTGCGGGGACTTGGAGTCCCGGATCTCGAAGCCGAGCCCCCAGTCGTTCGGGCTCTGGTGGCCGTACCCCGGCAGGACACCCTTCGTGCCGGGGTACTGGACCGTCATCGCCTCCGCGACCGTACGCGGGTCGAGGAGCCGCGGTGCCTGGACCTCCGCCGCGAAGCGCACCAGGTCGTCCACCGTCGAGACGCCGTCCTTCGCCGGAGAGCCCTCCAGGGACGTCGACGTCATCCCCAGCGGCTCCAGCACCGCCTGCCGCAGGTACTCCGCGAACGGGATGTCCGTGGCCTTCGCGATGTGGTCCCCGAGCTGTTCGAAGCCGGCGTTGGAGTACAGCCGCCGCTCCCCGGGAGGCGCCGTCACCCGGTGCTCGTCGAAGGCCAGGCCCGAGGTGTGGGCGAGCAGATGACGGACCGTCGAGCCGGCCGGGCCCGCCGGTTCGTCGAGCTCGACCGCCCCCTCCTCGTACGCGACCAGCGCGGCGTAGGCCGCCAGCGGCTTGGTGACCGAGGCGAGCGGGAAGCGTCGGTCGACGGGACCGCGGGTGCCGAGTACCGTCCCGTCGGCGCGCACGACACCCGCCGCGGCGGTGGACACCGGCCAGTTCTCGATCAAGGCGAGGCTCTTCATGGCACGAGCCTAAAGGTGCTCAGAGCTTGAGCCGCAGGAAGGGGTCCGACGTACGGGAGAAGCCCAGCGACGTGCACGGAGAGCGGTTTCGGCAACGCCCTCAAGGGGTTCGACGGCATGGCCGGGCAGCTCCAGCGGAGGGTTTGGCGCCGTGCGAAGTCCCCGTCCGCCCTGGCACGGCGTACGACACTCTTGGCCCGCACGCTGATCACCCGGGCCCCGCCAGGTCTTGCCGATTTCTCACGCCGCGCTTGCTTGGAGTGCACTCCAAGGTCATAGCGTTGAGGCCATGACGGTGATGGAGACCACGGGAACCAGGACCCACACCTGCGCGGGGCCGCCGCCGCAGGCCGACCGGCGCCCCGATGGCCAGGACAGCTACACGATCAGCGAGGTCGCCGCCTTCACCGGCCTGACCGCGCACACCCTGCGCTGGTACGAGCGCATCGGTCTGATGCCGCACATCGACCGCTCGCACACCGGCCAGCGCCGCTACAGCAACCGCGACCTGGACTGGCTCGACCTCGTCGGCAAGCTCCGGCTCACCGGCATGCCGGTCGCCGACATGGTCCGGTACGCCGAGCTGGTGCGCGAGGGCGACCACACCTACGGCGCACGCTACGAACTGCTGGAGGAGACCCGCCAAGACGTCCTGGCCCGGATCGCGGAACTCCAGGACACGCTCGCCGTGCTCGACCGCAAGATCGCTTTCTACGGCGACGCCGGGCTCGCCCTGGCGTCGGAGAGGCCCCGATGACCGAGAACAGCACGATCGCGACCGCACGACTTGGCGAGACCGGCCCCGAGACGGGGGTGCAGGGCCTCGGCTGCATGGGCATGAGCTTCGCCTACGGCCCCTCGGACGCGAAGGAGTCCAGGGCCACCCTGGAGCGGGCGCTGGAACTGGGCGTCACCCTGTACGACACGGCGGACGCCTACGGCGCCGGCGAGAACGAACGCTTTCTGTCCCCCTTCTTCAAGGCCCACCGCGATGAGGTCGTCATCGCGACCAAGTTCGCGCTGGCGATCCCGCCGGACGACCCGGCGCGGCGGATCATCCGCAATGACGCGCCCTACGTCCGCCAGGCCGTCGAGGCGAGCCTGAAGCGCCTGGACGTCGAGGCGATCGACCTCTACTACATGCACCGCCGGGATGTGAACGTCCCCATCGAGGAGACCGTCGGCGTCATGGCCGAGCTGGTCCGCGAGGGCAAGGCCAGGCATCTGGGCCTGAGCGAGGTCACCGCCGCCGAGCTGCGCGCCGCGCACGCCGTGCACCCGATCGCCGCCGTGCAGTCGGAGTGGTCGCTGTTCAGCCGGGACATCGAGGCGCAGGTGGTACCCGCGGCCCGGGACCTGGGTGTGGCGCTGGTGCCGTACTCCCCGCTCGGCCGCGGCTTCCTCGCGGGCTCCTTCGGCTCCGCGGACAAGGACCTCACGGCCGACGACTTCCGCCGCCAGCAGCCCCGTTTCACGGGCGAGAACGCCACGGCGAACGCGGCCCTCCTGGCCCCGATCCACCAGATCGCCGAATCCCACGGCGCCTCCCTGGCGCAGATCGCCCTGGCCTGGGTCCAGCAACAGGCCCAGGTCCACACCCTCCCGGTCATCCCGATCCCGGGCACCCGCAAGCCGACGAGGGTGGAGGAGAACACGGCGGCGACAAGGATCAAACTGACGGACGAGCAACTGGCGTTGCTGGAGCCGATCGCCGGTCAGGTGGCAGGCGACCGCTACGCGGACATGACGTTCACGTCCGCAGGCAGGGAGTAGGCCAACCCACCCAGGGGCGCGGGGAACTGCGCGACCAGCCCCCACCGGCCGGCAGCCGACAACGCGCCCCTACAGCTCCGCCAACAACTCCGCCTTCTTGGAGGAGAACTCCTCATCAGTCACCAGCCCCGCCTGATGCAGTTCCCCAAGATGACGGATTCGCTCGGCAATATCCGCAGGATCCCGGCGCGGCGCAGCCGCAGCCGGGACAGCGGCCACACCCGCGGAGCGAACCGCCGCCAACACCGCCGCGGCGAACGGCAGTGACTCGTGCACCGGCCCGTACCCCAGCCCGAACACCACGGCCGCCGGATCCTGGTCCACCTGCGGCGG
The DNA here is from genome assembly GCF_032436805.1 of Streptomyces sp. P17. Classification (NCBI taxonomy): domain Bacteria; kingdom Bacillati; phylum Actinomycetota; class Actinomycetes; order Kitasatosporales; family Streptomycetaceae; genus Streptomyces; species Streptomyces sp. P17. The sequence goes on from NZ_JAVRBF010000033.1 coordinate 3,081, forward strand.
GGACGTCTCGCCACGCCGCACCAGCCGTAGATGCCCCTCGAAGACCTCGGGGGAGCGCCACTCGACCCCGCTCAGGTCGCCGATCGCGAAGGACTGGTCCCCGGCCTTCCACTTCGCCGAGGACGCGCCGGTCCAGAACCAGCGGAACGCGACCGTCCGCCCGTCGAAGGACGCCTTCCCGTCGTACGCCTTGAAGGACCGCGGTCCGTCCGGCGGCGCCACCAGGAAACGATCCGCCGGCCCCGACTCGGTCAGCTGTGCCCGCAGTTCGTCGGCGTAGTACTCGGCGAGCGTCTCCCGCTCGGCCGGCAGCACCAGACGATAGGGATCGCACCCCTCCTTCAGCTGCCCGTCGGCCGCCTCCATGAGTGGATCGGCGCCGGGCCGCGGCTCGGCCCGCAGCACCACGGTCCCGCGTTTGCCGGGCGTGAGCGTCACCGCGGAGAGTGCCGCCAGCGGCACCCGGCGCTCCCCGAGCGCCTGCAGCAGCTTGGGTGTTCGAATCCCCCGTTCGTAACGGATGAGCACGGAGTCGGACTCGAACTCCCAGGCGGCATGAAATCCGGCCAGTACGTCACCCATGCGGCTCATCGTATGCGGCACGAGCTCCTCCGTCGCCTCCCCGCGCAGACCGTAGTTCCTGCGCCTCTACGCGCGTCCGACCGGCGTGGTGCCGGACAAACCCTCCCGACAGGCTTCGTCATCTCCCGCGCACCGCACCGAGTCGTACGCGCCAACCCCGATCTCCGCGAAGTTGCGCACACTGTCCGTGCCGGGCTCGAAGTACCCGCTGTGCCCCTCGGCATCCCGCGCCGACAGCACCCGCGCCCCGAACGCCGAGGACACCGGATCGGCGCCGTGGCCGAGCCCGCCGAGCTCCAGGTACGGCACGTCCTGCACCCAGTCGTCTGCGTCCCGCATCGCCCACACCCGGGCGGACGTGCCCAGATGGGACGCCTTCGCGACCCGCATGCCGGGGCTGCCCGCCACCGCGATGTCGGCCACTCGGCCGGGCAGCGTGGGCGCGGCGACCCCGCAGACGACCGAGCCGTAGCTGTGGCAGAACAGCGACACCGGCGCGCTGCCGGGCAGCGCCCGCACCAGCGCGTTCAGCCGTACGGCACCGGCCTCGGCGCGGGTCGCGGTGGCCGAGTCGAGGCCGAGGCCGCCGGGCGCGGTGTAGTCGGCCCAGGCGATCACGGCCGTACGCGTCGACGGGTCCGCCGTGCGCTCGGCCGCGTACAGCGACTGCGCCATGCCGACCGGCGCCGAGTACTTGCGGTAGGTGCGCTGGAAGGTGAGCACATTGGTGTCGACGCCGGGGACGACCACGGAGACCCGCTCGGCCCGGCCGAGGTCGCCGAAGACCTCGGCGACCCGTCCCGAGCCCGCCGGATCGAAGGCGAGGATGTGCCGCCCGGGGCTCATCAGCGCCGCGTAGCGCTGCATACGACGGCCGGCCTCGCGCTGTCCCGCGGGCGAGAGGCGGTTGTCGTGCATGCGTTTGCGCTCGGCCTTGCGGGCCTGCAACAGCGCGATGTGGTTGGCGCGGTAGCGCAGTTCGACCGGGGCGCCGTTCATGTTGCCGACCGCGAGCGGATAGCGGCGCGCCAGGGCGGAGCGCTGGTCAGCGGTGAGCGAGGTGAAGAAACGGGCCAGCCGGGCCGGGGCGGAGTCCGGGTCGGGCAGCTCGCGGCCGGCGACCCGGCCGTGCTCCCAGGCGGAGAGCGAGAACTGCAGTGCGGGCGTCGCGCGCTGGTTGCGCAGCGCGGTCCAGCCGGTGGTCGCCAGCATGACGAACACCACGGCCAGCGCGAGCAGAGCGCGCCAGACGTTCAGTTGCGGGGATGTGTCGAAGGAAGTCACTGGGAGGACACACTAGGAGAACGAACGAGTCTCGCGTTAAACGAGTGACGGGGATCACGTTTCGCGCCAGTTCTCGGCCAGTGCGGGCCCCACCTGTTCGCGATAGGCGATGGTCAGTTCCCGGATGCCCCCAGGCTGAAGTCCTCGCCCATGCTCCACTGCCGCTCGGTGACCCGCATCACCCCGCCGAAGACCGCCACCGCGAGCCGCGGCCGCGGATCGGCGTCGACATCGAGCCCCTCCCGCTCGGCGAGCACCCGCGCGATCCGCTCCTCGGTCCCCGCCTGCCGCCGCAGATGCGCGGCGAGCAGCGCGATGAGCCCGATCGACGCCGGTCTCCACCTCCTCCCCCTCACCGGAATGATGATCGTCGGCTCCCCGCTGGCGGGGCGATGATCACCAAGCTGGGCCCGCGGGTGCCGCTGGCGGGCGGTATGGCGCTCACCGCGATCGCCATGTACGGCATGTCCACGCTGGAGGCGGACACGAGCAGCGGCCTGATGTCCCTCTGGTTCGCCCTGCTGGGCCTCGGCCTGGCGCCGGTCATGGTCGGCGCCACGGAGGTCATCGTCGGCAACGCCCCGATGGAGCTCTCCGGCGTCGCGGGCGGCCTCCAGCAGGCCGCGATGCAGATCGGCGGCAGCCTCGGTACGGCCGTGCTGGGCGCCGTGATGGCCTCCAAGGTCGACAGCGATCTCGCCGGGAACTGGACGGACGCGGGGCTTCCGCAGCTGACCGCGGCCCAGGAGGCGCGGGCCTCCGAGGCGGTGCAGGTGGGTGTGGCGCCGGTGGCTCCGGGGACGCCGGACGCGGTCGCCGTGAAGATCACGGATGTCGCGCACGAAACCTTCATCTCCGGGATGAGCCTTGCTTCGCTGGTCGCCGCGGGTGTGGCGGCGGTGGCCGTCGCGGTCGCGTTCCTGACCAAGCGGGGGGAGAACGCGGAGGCCGGAGCGGGGGCCGCGCACATCTGAAACGGGCCCTGTCGGCAAGGGGTTTGAGGTGTATTTCCCCTATCAGGGTGACAAAGCTAAAGATTCCTCGTCCTCGGCCCGCGCCGCGGGTCACAGTGGGTCAGGCCCTCCGTACGGCATGTTCCTCGGGCAAGTTCGTACGGCAAGGAGGGTGACCGGTGCTGCGGCGCGCTGCCGGAGGGGGACAGCGCGCCGGCAGTCCGGTGGAGTAGACGCGGGGGATGGGGTACTCGCCCCGGGAACCGAATCCAACGAATCGACGGTTCCCGGGAGTTGAGTCCACCATGGCGGGCTTCGGACATGGAACGCGCAGGCACCCCCGTACACGTGGCCGGACGTGGTCACGGTCCGGGCCGGACCGCGCGACACTCGGCATCATCGGAACCATCTGCGCGGTGGCGGGCTTCTTCGTCCTGGGCATCATCCTGGGCCCCCTCGCCATCGTCTGCGGCTGGCTGGCCATGAACCGAACCTGGTCCGGCGCCCGCCCGGTCCCGGCACTGATAGCGGTGGTGCTGGGCGCGATAGACACACTCCTGGCCCTGATCTGGCTGGCGGGCACGGCGACGCCGGGCGGCGGCTTGCTCTGACAACCTTCAAAACTCCGGACGGGCTGAGAATGCCCGGAGCTTGAAAGCGCAGGTCCGCAAAATCCAGCCCCTCCGGCGTTTGAGGAGCCCCGCCCCAGGGGGCTGAGCCCCCTGGGGCGGGGTTGAAGGGGCGGCAGCCCCTGGAGGACGGGACGGGTAGGGGCGGCGGGGGCGAAAAACGAAGGCCCAAACTCACGGCGCCCGTTCCGACAGCGCCGCGACCTCCGCCCGCAGCTGACGTACCTCCTCCGTCAGCAACTGGATCGCCGCCGTCTGCCGACGCTCCTCCACGTCGTCCACCTCGAACCGCGCGATGAACCACGCCGCGATGTTCGCCGTCACCACACCGAGCAGTGCGATCCCGGACAGCATCAGACCCACCGCGAGTATCCGGCCCAGACCAGTTGTCGGCGCATGGTCCCCGTACCCCACGGTCGTCATCGTCGTGAAGGACCACCACACCGCGTCACCCAGCGTCTTGATGTTCCCATTCGGCGAGTCCCGCTCCACGGACAGCACCGCCAGCGAGCCGAACATCAGCAGCCCGACGACCGAGCCGACGACGTACGTCGTCAGCCGGACCTGCGAGGCCATCCGCGCCCGCCGGCCGACGAGCATCAGCGTCGAGACCAACCGCAGCAGCCGCAACGGCTGAATCAGCGGCAGCATCGCCGCGCACAGGTCCATCCAGTGCCGCCGTACGAACTCCGCCCGGCGTTCGGCCAGTCCCAGCCGGATCAGATAGTCGGCCGCGAAGGCCGCCCACACCACCCACTCGATCACCGTGCAGGCACGGGTCAACGCCCTGCTCGCCGAAGTGTCCACGATCGGCACGGCGTAGGCCACGGCGAACAGCACCGCCAGCGCCATCAGCGGCCGTTGAGTGCGCTGTTCCCAACGGACCTGCGCGGGTATCTGCTTCATGCCCGCATCGTAGGAAAGGCCGGAGGGCCGGGAGTCAGATGCCCCTCGACCCTCCAGCCGCCCACGAGCGGAGCTCTACGCGTCGCCTCCCGCGGCCCCCGGATCCGCCGCCGAGACATCCAGCAACTGGTACCGGTCGATCGCCTGCTTCAGCGCCGAACGGTCCACCTTCCCCTCCTTCGCCAGCTCCGTCAGCACGGCCACCACGATCGACTGGGCGTCGATGTGGAAGAAGCGACGGGCCGCGCCCCGGGTGTCCGCGAAGCCGAAGCCGTCGGCGCCCAGCGACTGGTACGTCCCCGGCACCCACCGCGCGATCTGGTCCGGAACCGACCGCATCCAGTCGGAAACGGCCACGAACGGCCCCTCCGCGCCGGCCAGTTTGCGCGTCACATACGGCACCCGCTGCTCCTCCTCGGGATGCAGCAGATTGTGCTCCTCGCACGCCACGGCCTCGCGCCGCAGCTCGTTCCAGGAGGTCGCCGACCAGACGTCCGCCTTGACGTTCCACTCCTCGGCGAGGATCCGCTGCGCCTCGACGGCCCACGGCACCGCGACACCGGACGCCATGATCTGCGCCGGGACCGAGCCCGACGTGCCCTCGCTGAAGCGGTAGACGCCCTTGAGGATGCCCTCGACGTCCACGTTCTCCGGCTCGGCCGGGTGCTGGATCGGCTCGTTGTAGACGGTGAGGTAGTAGAAGACGTCCTCGCCCGGCCTGCCGTCCGCCGTCGGGCCGTACATCCGCCGCAGACCGTCCTGCACGATGTGCGCGATCTCGAACGCGAAGGCCGGGTCGTACGACACGCAGCCCGGGTTCGTCGACGCCAGCAACTGCGAGTGGCCGTCGGCGTGCTGGAGACCCTCACCGGTCAGGGTCGTGCGGCCGGCGGTCGCACCGAGCACAAAGCCGCGCGAAAGCTGGTCCGCCATCTGCCAGAGCTGGTCGCCGGTCCGCTGGAAACCGAACATCGAGTAGAAGACGTAGACCGGGATCAGCGGCTCGCCGTGCGTGGCGTACGCCGAACCCGCCGCGATCAGCGAGGCCGTGCAGCCGGCCTCCGAGATGCCGTCGTGCAGCATCTGCCCGTTCGGCGCCTCCTTGTAGGCCAGCAGCAGATCGCGGTCCACCGCCTCGTACTGCTGCCCGAGCGGGTTGTAGATCTTCGCACTCGGGAAGAAGGAGTCCATGCCGAACGTGCGGTACTCGTCCGGCGCGATCAGCACGAACCGCTTGCCGATCTCCTTGTCCCGCATGAGGTCCTTGAGGAGCCGGACAAAGGCCATGGTCGTCGCGATGGACTGCTGGCCCGAGCCCTTCTTCACGGTCGCGTACGTCTTGTCCTCGGGCAGCCGCAGCGGCTTCGCGCGCACGACGCGGGTTGGGACGTACCCGCCGAGCGCGTTGCGGCGGTCGTGCATGTACTGGATCTCCTCGGTGTCCCGCCCGGGGTGGTAGTACGGCGGCGCGCCGGACTCCAGCTCCTTGTCGGAGATCGGCAGATGCAGGCGGTCACGGAAGCGCTTGAGGTCGTCGACCGTCAGCTTCTTCATCTGGTGCGTGGCGTTGCGGCCCTCGAAGTTCGGACCCAGCGTCCAGCCCTTGATCGTCTTGGCCAGGATCACCGTCGGCTGGCCCTTGTGCGCCTTGGCCGCCGAGAAGGCCGCGAAGATCTTCTTGTGGTCGTGACCGCCGCGGCCCAGGTGCAGGATCTGGTCGTCGGTCATGCCCTCGACCATCGCGCGCAGCCGGTGGTCGTCCCCGAAGAAGTGGTCGCGGATGTACGCGCCGGTCTCGGTGGCGTACGTCTGGAACTGCCCGTCCGGGGTCGTGTTCATCTTGTTGACCAGCACGCCGTCCCGGTCCTGGGCCAGCAGCGGGTCCCAGGTGCGGTCCCAGACCAGCTTGATCACGTTCCAGCCGGCACCCCGGAAGATCGACTCCAGTTCCTGGATGATCTTGCCGTTGCCGCGCACCGGGCCGTCGAGCCGCTGCAGGTTGCAGTTCACGACGAAGGTCAGGTTGTCCAGGCCCTCGCGCGCGGCGATGGACAGCTGGCCGAGCGACTCCGGCTCGTCCATCTCGCCGTCCCCGAGGAACGCCCACACCTGCGACTTGGAGGTGTCCGCGATCCCGCGCGCCTCCATATAGCGGTTCATCCGCGCCTGGTAGATCGCGCCGATCGGGCCGAGGCCCATCGACACGGTCGGGAACTCCCAGAAGTCCGGCATCAGCCGCGGATGCGGGTACGAGGACAGCCCGTACGGCGCCTTCGACTTCTCCTGGCGGAACGCGTCCAGGTTCTGCTCGCTGAGCCGGTCCAGCAGGAAGGCGCGGGCGTAGATGCCCGGCGAGGCATGTCCCTGGAAGAAGACCTGGTCGCCGCCGTCGCCCTCGTCCTTGCCCCGGAAGAAGTGGTTGAAGCCCACGTCGTACAGGGACGCGGAGGAGGCGAAGGTGGCGATGTGGCCGCCCACACCGATGCCGGGGCGCTGGGCCCGGGACACCATGACCGCGGCGTTCCAGCGGGTCGCGTTCAGGATCTTGCGCTCGATCTCCTCGTTGCCGGGGAAGAACGGCTCGTCCTTGGTCGCGATCGTGTTGACGTAGTCCGTGCTGCGCATCTCGGGCACGGCCACACGCTTCTCGCGGGCCCGCTCGATCAGCCGGAGCATCAGGTAGCGGGCCCGCTCGCGGCCGCGCTCGTCCACAGCGGCGTCGAGGGAGTCGAGCCACTCCTGGGTTTCCTCGGGATCGAAGTCAGGAACCTGACTCGGAAGGCCGCCAATGATGATCGGGTTGCGATCGGATCCGGAAGCCACGCTGGTCCTTACCTGTCAGAGGGCTGGTTTTCGGGCTTGCTTCGGGGCTTGTTTCTGGGGTTTTGCTCTGTCTGCGCCGATCCCCATCGTGTACCTCGGGACGGCAAACGTCATCTCTACTGCGAGGTAATCCAAGCCTGGTCCCACCGGAGGGTTCCCAAAAGCGCAAAGGGGGCAGAACGGTGTGGCGTGTGTCACCTTGGAGTGTGGCGGCATGGCGGGAATCGCGGTGACACAGCCCGGAACGTCACCGTTTCGGCGGTCTGGACGGCCGGGTACTTGCGCGATCCGCCCCGCCCGTGTGGACTACGGCCAATGCTTCGCGCACGCGCGTGGCTGAGTTATTCCCGAAGACATGATCAGGAGGCAACCCGTGAGCGCGACCGCGGACCACGCGGAGGAGCGGACGAACCCTGCCGTCAGGCTGGGGTTCCAGCCCGAGCAGGTGGTCCAGGAGATCGGCTACGACGAGGACGTAGACCAGGAACTCCGCGAGGCCATTGAGGAAGTCATCGGCAGCGATCTCGTGGACGAGGACTACGACGACGTCGCCGATGCCGTGGTGCTGTGGTTCCGCGACGAGGACGGCGACCTGACAGATGCGCTGGTGGATGCCACCACGTACATCGAGGAGGGCGGCTCGATCCTGCTGCTGACGCCGAAGACCGGACGCGACGGCTACGTAGAGCCGAGCGACATCTCCGAGGCCTCGACGACGGCCGGACTGTCCGCGTCCAAGAGCGTCAGCGTCGGCAAGGACTGGAGCGGCAGCCGGCTGGTGACGCCGAAGGCGGCCAAGTCCACGAAGAAGTAATCCTCCATCGAACACCGGACGGGCCGGCTTCGGTCGGCCCGTCCGCGTGCCCTTCGTGATCTCTGCGTAGGGTGGTCCCGACCACCCGAACAGCCCCACCGAAGGGACAAGCCAGAAATGGCCATCCAGGTCGGCGAAAAGGCCCCCGACTTCGAGCTCAAGGACAACCACGGCAAGACCGTGAGGCTGTCCGACTTCCGCGGTCACAAGAACGTGGTGCTGCTCTTCTACCCGTTCGCCTTCACCGGTGTGTGCACCGGCGAGCTGTGCGAGCTGCGGGACAACCTGCCGAAGTTCGCGGACCGCGACACGCAGCTGCTCGCCGTCTCCAACGACTCCGTCCCCACCCTGCGCGTCTTCGCCGAGCAGGAGGGCCTTGAGTACCCCCTGCTGAGCGACTTCTGGCCGCACGGCGAGGTCTCCCGCGCCTACGGTGTCTTCGCCGAGGACAAGGGCTGCGCGCTGCGCGGCACCTTCGTCATCGACAAGGAGGGCGTCGTCCGCTGGACCGTCGTCAACGGTCTGCCGGACGCCCGTGACCTGAACGAGTACGTCAAGGCGCTCGACATCCTGTGATTCTCGGGTACCAAGGCCTGCAAGCCACGGGAACCCGTTACTAGGATCGACTCGTTGATCCGGTATCAAACGCATGGCGGGGCTCCCCGCCCCTGGACATCAATGGAGGACTCGTGGGAGTCAGCCTCAGCAAGGGCGGCAACGTATCTCTGAGCAAGGAGGCGCCCGGTCTGACCGCTGTCATCATCGGTCTCGGATGGGACATCCGGACCACGACCGGCACGGACTTCGACCTGGACGCGAGCGCGCTGCTGCTCAACAACTCGGGCAAGGTCGCGAGCGACGCGCACTTCATCTTCTTCAACAACCTCAAGAGCCCGGACGGCTCCGTCGAGCACACCGGTGACAACCTCACCGGTGAGGGCGAGGGCGACGACGAGCAGATCAAGGTCAACCTCGCCGGCGTCCCCGCCGACGTGGAGAAGATCGTCTTCCCGGTGTCGATCTACGACGCCGAGAACCGTCAGCAGTCCTTCGGCCAGGTCCGCAACGCGTTCATCCGCGTCGTGAACCAGGCGGGCGGCACGGAGATCGCCCGCTACGACCTCAGCGAGGACGCCTCCACCGAGACCGCCATGGTCTTCGGTGAGCTCTACCGCCACGGCGCCGAGTGGAAGTTCCGCGCCATCGGCCAGGGCTACGCCTCGGGTCTGCGCGGCATCGCGCAGGACTTCGGCGTGAACGTCTGAGCCAAGCAGTAACCGCGCTCCAACCGCCCGGCGTCGCACGGTTTGCGTGCGGCGCCGGACGCGCAGGGAAACAACCAAAGAAGGATGACCGGGCCCGCGGCCCAGGAATGAGCCGAAAGACAGGCCCTATAGGGGAGGACCAGCATCATGGGCGTCACGCTCGCCAAGGGGGGCAATGTCTCCCTCTCCAAGGCCGCACCGAACCTCACCCAGGTGTTGGTCGGGCTCGGCTGGGACGCGCGCTCCACCACCGGAGCCCCCTTCGACCTCGACGCCAGCGCGCTGATGTGCACCGGCGGACGGGTGATGGGCGACGAGTGGTTCGTGTTCTACAACCAGCTCAAGAGCCCGGACGGCTCCGTGGAGCACACCGGCGACAACCTCACCGGTGAGGGCGACGGCGACGACGAGTCGCTCCTGATCGACCTCTCCAAGGTGCCCGCCCAGTGCGACAAGATCGTCTTTCCGGTCTCGATCCATATGGCCGACGAGCGGGGCCAGACCTTCGGACAGGTCAGCAACGCGTTCATCCGCGTGGTGAACCAGGCCGACGGCCAGGAGCTCGCCCGCTACGACCTCAGTGAGGACGCCTCCACCGAGACGGCGATGATCTTCGGCGAGGTCTATCGCTACCAGGGAGAATGGAAGTTCCGGGCGGTGGGCCAGGGGTACGCGTCCGGACTGCGGGGCATCGCACTGGACTTCGGGGTCAACGTCTCGTAACGCGATATGAGCAAAAGCCGGGCCAGGGTGGGGTGCGGAGGGGGGCCGACTAGACTTCGGCTTCAAAAGTTCGTAAAGCCGAGTACGGCGCGGGGGAGACCCGTACATACAGGATTGGGTAGCCAGTGGTTCTGAAAACCTTCGGCTGGTCGTTCGCGGTCACCGCGCTCGGCCTCGTCGCAGCGGTCCTCATCGGGGGGTGGACCGCCTTCGGCATCGTGGCGATCCTCTCCATCCTTGAGATCTCGCTGTCCTTCGACAACGCAGTGGTCAACGCCGGAATCCTGAAGAAGATGTCTGCCTTCTGGCAGAAGATCTTCCTGACGATCGGCATTCTGATCGCTGTCTTCGGTATGCGGCTGGTCTTTCCTGTCGTCATCGTCGCCATCAGTGCCCAGATGGGGCCCATCGAGGCGGTCGAGCTCGCGATCAGTGACAAGGACCGTTACGAGCAGCTCGTCACCGACGCTCACCCGTCGATCGCGGCCTTCGGTGGCATGTTCCTGCTGATGATCTTCCTTGACTTCATCTTCGAGGACCGTGACATCAAGTGGCTCGGCTGGCTGGAGCGGCCCCTGGCCAAGCTCGGCAAGGTCGACATGCTGTCGGTCTGCATCGCGCTGATTGTCCTGATGATCAGCTCCATGACCTTCGCGGCCAACGCCCTCCAGCACGGTGGCGCGCAGGTCGACAAGGCGCAGACGGTGCTGCTCTCCGGTGTCGCCGGCCTGATCACCTACATGATCGTCGGCGGTCTCTCCGGCTACTTCGAGGACAAGCTGGAGGAAGAAGAGGAGCGCGAGCACGAGGCGGAGGAAGCGGCGGAGCGCACGGGCAAGCCACGCTCGGCGGTCGTCCTGGCCGGCAAGGCCGCGTTCTTCATGTTCCTCTACCTTGAGGTCCTGGACGCGTCCTTCTCCTTCGACGGTGTCATCGGCGCCTTCGCCATCACCAACGACATCGTCCTGATGGCCCTCGGCCTCGGCATCGGCGCCATGTACGTCCGGTCGCTCACGGTCTACCTGGTCCGCCAGGGCACCCTCGACGACTACGTCTACCTGGAGCACGGCGCGCACTACGCGATCGGCGCCCTCGCCGCGATCCTGCTGATCACCATCCAGTACGAGATCAGCGAGCTCATCACCGGTTCCATCGGTGTCATCCTGATCGGCTGGTCCTTCCTCTCCTCCGTCCGCCGCAACCGCGCGCTGGCGGCTGCGGAGGGAAAAGCGTCGGCCTCGGACAAGACTGAGGTCTCGTCCGGGGTGTGACAGCCTGCTGAGTGAGGAACGCTTCTGTGCGGGGCGGCCGGGCCTCTGGCCGCCCCGCCGGTATTTTCACTGCGTGTGGGGGCGGGAATGGGCCTGTTTGACGGGCTGCTGTGGAGTGGACGTGCCGCCCAGTTCGACTCGGGCAGCGCGGCGAGCAACGCGATCGAGCTGACCAAACGGCATGGCCAGGTCTCCCTCACCAAGCAGGGCGCGGCCACCGGGCATCTGCGGATCAATCTGAACTGGCGGATGCGCAGCTCCGACATAGGCGGGCCGCAGCGGGAGAGTCTGCTGCGGCATCCGTTCAAGGCGCTCAAGCCGCCTGAGGTCGTCGGGCACAGCCAGAGCATGGTCAACGTCGACCTCGACCTCGGGTGCCTGTACGAGCTGACCGACGGCTCCAAGGGCGTCGTCCAGCCGCTGGGCGGCTTCCTCGGGGACGTCAACGCGCCGCCGTACGTCAAGCTCAGCGGGGACGACCGGTTCGGGTCGGCCTCCGGGGAGACGATGTACGTCAACCTCGATCAGCGCGAGAACATCAAGCGGCTGCTGGTCTTTGTGTACATCTACGACCAGACGCCGGCCTTCGACCGTACCCAGGCGATGGTCACGCTCTTTCCGAGCAACGGGCCGCGGATCGAGATCGGTCTCGACGAGCGGCATCCGCAGGCGCGGTCCTGCGCGGTGGTGATGATCGAGAACGTGAAGGGGGAGATCTTCGTCCGGCGCGAGGTCAAGTTCGTGTACGGCTTCCAGGCCGAGCTCGACCGGTTGTACGGGTGGGGGCTCCAGTGGGGGCGGGGGTTCAAGGCGAAGTCGGAGCGGTGACGGTTGCCCTTACCGTCCGATGAACTGTGGACCTTGCGGCGGCAGACGGAATTCTCCGGCCGGGACCGGGGTCACCGGGGGCGGGTAGCCGTAGCCGCCGCCCTGGGCCGGAGGCCGGCTTGTGGGCTGGGGGTAGCCGTAGGCCGGGGCCGTGGGGGGCGGGGACTGGGGGTAGCCGTACGCCGGCTGGGGCGGGACCGCTGTCGTGGGCTGCTCCGGGGGGAGCGGCTGGGACGTGGGCTCCTCCGTGGGCTCCTCCGTGGGCTCCTCCGTGGGCTCCTCGGGGGCGGCCGCCGCCTCCGACTCCTCCACCGAGATCCCGAAGTCGGTCGCCAGGCCCTCCAGGCCATTGGAATAGCCCTCGCCCAGCGCGCGGAACTTCCAGCCCTCGCCGCGGCGGTACAGCTCGCCGCAGATCAGGGCCGTCTCCTCGCCGGTCTCCGGCTTGATGTCGAAGTGCAGCAGGGGCTCGCCGTCGGCGACCGAGGCGTCGTACAGCAGGATGCGCAGCGACCGTACGCGGTCGAAGGTGGCGCCGTCCGCCGAAGCGACCAGATAAATCTGGCTGACGTCTGGCTCGACACCGGCCAGATCTGTCTGGATCGTGTCGGTGAGGCCCTCAGTGACCCGCTTCTTGCCGAGCCGCCAGACCTTCCCGGAGGGGTGACGGGGCTGGTTGTAGAAAACGAAGTCCTCGTCGGAACGCACACGGCCGTCGGGGCCGAGGAGGAGCGCCGAGGCATCGACATCCGGGACCCCCTGCCCGGGCGTCCAGCGGAGCACGGCACGTACGGTCGTGGCTTCGAGCGGGACGTTCGACCCCTTCAGCATCGCGTGCGTCATGCGGTCATCCTGCCCTCTCGGTAGTGATCACGACAACGCGGGGGTACATGATCACCTGACGGTGTCCGCACCCGCGTTACCAGAAATTCATGCCCTGCGGGAACCCCTGACATAGGTCCCTACGTACTATTACCGGCCACCTGCGAACGGATCACAGGGGTCGCTCAGCCACCACGGGGGAGTTTTATGCGTCATTTCGGGCATATCGCCCCTGAGGTGCGGCGGCGCCTCTTCCACCGGGAGCCGTGCGAGTTCGACGCGGACTCCTCGGCCCGGCTGCTCGCCACGGCCCTGGGCGCCACGCTGTACAGCCCGGCCACCCGGCCCCGGCTCGCCGAGGACGTCCTCAAGCAGGCCGCACGGGGCGTGGTCTCGATGGTGCTGTGCCTGGAGGACTCCATCGGCGACGAGGACGTCGCGGCGGGCGAGGAGAACCTCGTCCGGCAGTTCACCGACCTCGCCGGCCGGGAGCGGGCGGACCTGCCGCTGCTGTTCATCCGGGTGCGTACCCCCGAGCAGATCCCCGACCTGGTACGACGGCTCGGCCCCGCCGTGCGGCTGCTGTCCGGATTCGTGCTGCCGAAGTTCACCGAGGAGCGCGGCATCCCCTTCCTGGAGGCGCTGGCGAGCGCCGAGGCGGCGAGCGGGCGGCGACTGTTCGCCATGCCCGTGCTGGAGTCGCCCGAGCTGCTCTTCCGCGAGTCCCGCGTGGACACGCTGGAGGGCATCTCCAGGGCGGTCGACAAGTATCGTGAAAGAGTGCTCGCCCTGCGGCTCGGCGTGACCGATTTCTGCTCCTCCTACGGTCTGCGCCGGGCTCCCGACATGACGGCGTACGACGTCCAGATCGTCGCCTCCGTCATCGCCGACGTGGTCAACATGCTCGGCCGGGCCGACGGCACCGGCTTCACCGTGACCGGCCCGGTGTGGGAGTACTTCCGCGTGCAGGAACGTATGTTCAAGCCCCAGCTGCGTCGCAGCCCCTTCCTGGAGGGCCAGGCCGAGGAGCTGCGCGAGGCCCTCATCGAGCACGCCATGGACGGACTGCTCCGCGAGATCGCCCTCGACCAGGCCAACGGCCTCACCGGCAAGACCTGCATCCACCCCTCCCACGTTCTCCCCGTGCACGCGCTGTCCGTGGTCAGTCACGAGGAGTTCAGCGACGCCCAGGACATCCTGCGGCCCGAGCGCGGCGGCGGGGGCGTGCTGCGCTCGGCGTACACGAACAAGATGAACGAGGTGAAGCCGCACCGCGCCTGGGCCGAGCGGACCCTGCTGCGCGCCGAGGTCTTCGGTGTGGCCAACGAGGACGTCGGCTTCGTCGAGCTGCTTGCCGCCGGAATCCCCGGCTGACACCTGACAAACCAAGGGACGCATGAACAACGCAGTGAACAACGGGGTCTGGTCCGGCACCTGGGTCGCGGAACGGCTCGGGGTCGAACTCCAGGGCGACGACACGCTGAAGGACCTGCTGGGACTCGCGCTGCGCCGCAACCCCAAGCGAGCGCATCTCCTCGTATCCCATGTGCTCGGCAAACACATCCCGCAGTCTCCGAGCGTGGTCTACGGCCATGGCTTCGCCCTCGGCCGGCGCGTGCGGGATCTGCTGGGACCCGAGGAGGCGGCCGCCGCGGTCGTCCTCGGCTACGCGGAGACCGCCACCGGCCTCGGCCACTCCGTCGCCGACGGCGTCGGCCTCGCCCCCTACCTCCACTCCACCCGCCGCCCGGTCCCCGGTGTGGCCCCCGCGGGCGGCTTCGAGGAGTCCCACTCCCATGCGACCTCGCATCTGCTGCTGCCGGAGGACCCGGCCCTGCTGGCCGGCGACGGCCCGCTGATCCTGGTCGACGACGAGTTCTCCACGGGGAACACGGTGCTGAACACCGTGCGGGATCTTCATTCGAGGTACCCGCGGCGGCGGTATGTGGTGGTGGCGCTGGTGGATATGCGGTCGGCGGCGGACGCCGGGCGGCTGGAGGAGTTCGCGCGGGAGACAGGCGCGCGGGTGGATCTGGTGGCGGCGGCCGCCGGGACCGTACTGCTGCCGGAAGGGGTGCTGGAGAAGGGGCAGGACCTTGTAACGAGGTTCGAGAATCCCTGCCCAGGGGCGCGGGGCTGTGTTGAATCTGCGGCTACCGCCGCGTGGGCGCGACAAGCCCCCACCGACCCGCAGCTGGCCATCGAGCGAGTCGACCTGCACTGGCCTCACGGCCTCCCCGACGGCGGAAGACACGGCTTCACCCCCGCCCACCGAATACGCCTGGAAACCGCCCTCCCCGCCATGGCCGCCCGCCTGGCAGAAGCACTCCCAGAAGACGCGCACCACGTGCACGTCCTCGGCTTCGAAGAGCTGATGTACACCCCCCTCCGCCTCGCCCGCGAGCTGGAGCAGATCACCGCCGCCGACGTCCGCTACTCCACCACCACCCGCTCACCCGTCCTCGCGGTGGACGACCCCGGATACGCGATCCGCAGCCGCCTCGTCTTCCCCGCCCATGACAACCCGGCGGACGGGCCGGGCGAGCGCTACGCCTACAACGTGGCCGGCGCCGACTTCGACGCCGTGGTCGTGGTCGTGGACTCCACCGCGGACACCCCCGAACTGCACGCCCCCGACGGCCTGCTCGCGCAGCTGACCGCGCACACCCCGCAGGTCGTCCTCGCGGTCGTCCCCTCGTACGTACCCGAAAGGCCCTCGATGCTGCCCGAGCCCCTCCGCGGCCCCGCCTTCTCCTCGTACGCCCCCGAGGAGGTCGGCTGGCTGCTCCAGGACCTCTCCGACGTGACCCTGGAGGCGCCGACCGAGGAGCGCGAGGAGGCCATCCAGAGCGGCGGCGCGCACTACGCGGAGTCGCTGCCGGTGGAGTACCAGCCGAGCGAGCAGTACCAGGAGCTGTTCCAGACGGCGCTGGAGGAGTCGGCGTCCAGGCTCGCCCAGGCGGTCGGCGCCGTGACGGAGGTCGTCCTCGCCGAACGCTCCCCCCGCCCGGTGCTGGTCTCGCTGGCCCGCGCGGGCACACCCGTGGGCGTCCTGATGCGCCGCTGGGCCCAGCACCGCCACGGCCTTGACCTGCCGCACTACGCCGTCTCCATCGTGCGCGGCCGCGGTATCGACGCCAACGCGCTGCGCTGGCTCGCCGCCCACCACGACCCGCGGGACGTCGTCTTCGTCGACGGCTGGACCGGCAAGGGCGCGATCACCCGCGAACTGGCCGCCGCCATCGAGGAGTTCGAGGCGGCCGAGGGCGTCACCGGCTTCGACCCGGAGATCGCGGTACTGGCCGACCCGGGCTCGTGCGTACGGACGTACGGCACCCGCGAGGACTACCTGATCCCGTCCGCCTGCCTCAACTCCACGGTGTCCGGCCTGATTTCCCGCACGGTGCTGCGCGCGGACCTGGTCGGCCCGCATGACTTCCACGGCGCGAAGTTCTACCGCGAACTCGCCGGCGCCGATGTCTCGGTGGACTTCCTCGACGCCGTCTCCGCCCGCTTCCCCGAGGTCGCGGACGCGGTCGACGCCCAGGCCAAGGAGCTGCTGTCGGCCGACCGGATGCCGACGTGGGAGGGCTGGGCGGCAGTTGAGCGCATCAGCGAGGAGTACGGCATCCACGACGTGAACCTCGTCAAGCCCGGCGTCGGCGAGACGACCCGCGTGCTGCTGCGCCGGGTGCCGTGGAAGATCCTGGCGCGCGCGGGGGCCGGGGCCGACCTGGACCATGTCCGACTGCTCGCCGAGCAGAGAGGGGTCCCGGTGGAAGAGGTCGCCGAACTGCCGTACACCTGCGTGGGGTTGATCCATCCCAAGTACACGCGCGGGGCGACGGGCGCCGACGGCAAGGCGGTGACCCTCTGATGCCGGTGCTGGTGGCGAGCGATCTGGACCGTACGCTCATCTACTCCTCCGCGGCCCTCGCGCTGACCATGCCGGACGCGCGGGCGCCCCGGCTGCTGTGCGTCGAGGTGCACGAGAGCAAGCCGCTGTCGTACATGACCGAGACCGCCTCGCAGTTGCTGACGGAACTCGGCGACGCGGCGCTCTTCGTACCGACCACGACCCGCACCCGCAAGCAGTACCAGCGCATCAACCTCCCCGGCCCTCCCCCCACGTACGCGATCTGCGCCAACGGCGGCCACCTCCTGGTGGACGGCGTCTCCGACCCCGAGTGGCAGGCACGGGTCACCGCCCGGCTGGCCGACGAGTGCGCGCCCCTCGACGAGGTCCGCGAGCACCTGATGGCGACGGCCGACCCGATGTGGGTGCGCAAGCACCGGGTCGCCGAGGATCTCTTCGTCTACCTGGTCGTGGAACGCGAGCTGCTCCCCGAGGAGTGGGTGAAGGAACTGGCCGTGTGGGCGGAGAACCGAGGCTGGACGGTCTCCCTCCAGGGCCGCAAGATCTACGCCGTACCGAAGCCACTGACCAAGAGCGCCGCCATGCATGAACTGGCCCGGCGGACAGGCGCGGACCTCACGCTGGCGGCAGGCGACTCCCTGCTGGACGCGGACCTGCTCCTCGCGGCGGACAAGGGATGGCGGCCGGGACACGGGGAACTGGCGGACGCGCAGTGGACGGCACCGGGGATCAGGGCGCTGCCGGAGCGGGGGGTGCTGGCCGGGGAGAGGATTCTCAGGGAGTTCCTGAAGGAGACGGGGGCGACTGGTTAAGGGGGTGTGGGGGCAGAGCCCCCACCAAAGGGGCGCGGGGAACCGCGCGACCAGCCACGACGAACCCGCAGACTGCCAGTCAGCCGCAGCAGCCCCCACCGCAACAGCCGCCGTCCCCCTGCCGCGCGGGCGCACTCGCGGAACCGCCCACAGCCACCGCAGACAGCAGCTTCACCGTGTCGTCATGCCCCGCAGGGCACACAGCAGGCTCACCGGACTCAGCCATGGGCCGGCTCAGCTCGAACACGTCACCACAGCTCCGGCACCGATACTCATAGCGAGGCATGCCCACAGATTAACCGCCGGAGGCACCCCGCTCCTCACGGATCTGAGACACCACCCGGGCCACCGTCTGCCGCACCGCCTCCATCTCCGTCAGGAAGTGCCAGTAGTCCGGATGCCGCCCCTCAAGCGTCTCGACCGCCCGCTCCAGCCGGGCCACCGAGTCGTCCAGCGGCCTCGCATGCCGGGGATCCGGAGTGTTCCGCCCCGCCATGGCCAGCCGCTGCGCGTCCCGGATGGCGAACCGCGTCCGGTCGATCTCGGCCTGGGGATCCTTCTGCACGGCGTTCAACCGCCGCAGCCGGTCACCCGCGGCCGACACCGACTCGTCCGTGGAGTTCAGCAGCGCCCGCACCGTGGACAGCAGCGCCGTCGCGTCCGGCCACCGCTGGTCGTCCCGCGCGGCCTGCGCCTCCTTCAGCTTCAGCTCCGCCTGCCGTACGTTCTCCACGGCCTGGTCCGGTACCCCCTGAAGGTCCTGCCAGCAGGCCACCGTGAACCGCCGCCGCAGCTCACTCAGCACCGGCTCGACCTGCCCGGAACGGGTGGTGAGAGCCTGCGCCCGGGTCCGCAGCGACACCAGCCGGTGATCGATCTCGGCGGCCCGCTCCGGCAGCCGGTCCGCCTCCACGCGCACCGACTCGGCCTCCCGAGCGACACGCTCGGCCCGCTCCAGCGTCTGTGGCACCCCATGCTGGCCGGCGCCCTGGTTCAGCTTGGTCAGCTCCGGCGCGAGAGCCGCGAGCCGCGCCGCGAGGTCGTCCGCCTTCAGCCCCGACCCCCGTACGGCGTCCAGGGCGTTGGACGCGGCGAGCAGCCCCTGCCGGGCACGCTCCACGGCGGGCGCCAGCCGGGCCAGCTGGGTCTCCGCCTTGCCGAGCAGCGGCCCGAGCCCGTCCCCGAAACGGTCCAGATCCCCCTTGACCCGGACCAGCTCCTCCTTGGCCTTGGTCAGCGCCGTGCGCGCCTGCGCGGCGACCGAGGCCTCCAAGTCGTCCCGGTCCAGGTCATGGGCGTCGACAGCCTCGATGTACTGATGGCTCGCCTCGTCGATACGTCTGCTGATCGCCTCGAAGTCGGTCACCGCCCGGCGGGCGGCGGGGGAGTCGTCGACGGCGGTGATGGTCTCTATCGAGATCCGCAGATCGCGCTGAGCGGTGTCGAGTTCGTAGAACGCGGCCGCGGCGGCGTCCTTCGCGGCCTGCGCCTCGGCCCGCTGGCTCTCGGCACGCCCGCCGAACCAGCGCCGGGTGCCGCCGCCGGCGAACGCGGCGGGCAGCACGAGGGCGGCGAGGAGTGGGAGGGAGACGAGGGTAAGCGTGTCCACGAGGGCACGGTGGCGGGGCGCACGCGGCACCAACGGCGAATCCGACTGCGAAGGTGTCGCCGTCACATCCCTCTCCCGTGCTGTGGTCCGCCCTGCCCGGCGCTGTCATTCTCCCACCGGTTAAGGACGAACACACGGGCCGGTTAGTTCGCGGTTCGGACCGTGACTTTGCCGTCGCCGGTCCGCGCGCTCACCACATGCGCGCTGCGCTCGTCCCGAGGCACGTCCACATCCACCCCACCGTCGCCGGTCTCCGTCGCCACCCGGTACGTCGCACGCGGCACCTCGATCGTCACGGAACCGTCCCCGCTGCGGGACTCCACAAGGTCCGGTACGACGCCCAGTTCGAGCCTCACCGAGCCGTCACCGCTCTGCGCCCGCACCTCACGCGAGTCGACCTGGGCACGCAGCGAGCCGTCCCCGGTACGCAGCCGCAGCGGCCCGGTGGACTCACTGACCTGCGCGGACCCGTCCCCCGTACGAATGCTCAGCGCGTCCTCGAACCCCCGCGCCCGCACGCTCCCGTCCCCGTCCTCCACCTGGACGGCAACCCCGCGCGGCACCTCGATCCGATGCTTGGCCGAACAGTCAGCGACGACCCCGGAACACTTCCTCCGCAGGGTGAGCCGGTCCCCCTCCAGTCCCCAGGAAACGAGCCACCACCCCCTGTCCTGCTGCGATACCGGTTTGCGGGACAGGGCCTGGGACAATGTAGGCTGTGGGCCTGTTCCGGGTGCGTAGCTCAGTGGTAGAGCGCCTGCCTTACAAGCAGGATGTCGGCGGTTCGAAACCGTCCGCGCCCACCGAGGATCAGCAGAAGGTCCCGGCCGTCATGGCCGGGGCCTTCTGCGTTCAGCCGGCCTTGCGGGGGGACTGGCCTCGTATTTCCAGGCCCGCCAGGAGTTCTGCCGTGGCCTCGGTGATGATGGTGACCGCTCGGTCGAAGACTTCTTGGTTGTGGGCCGCCGGGGCTCGGAAGCCTGAGACCTTGCGGACGTACTGGAGGGCGGCGGCTCGGATTTCCTCCTCGGTGGCCTCTTCGGGGAGTACCGGGGGGCGGAGTGTTTTGATGCTGCGGCACATGTGTCCAGTCTGACTCCCGGCACTGACAATCCGCCCCCGTGCGCCCGCCGGAGATGTCATGATCGCCGAGAGGCGGCCACCGACAGTCGGGGCCGACCGGCGAAGGGACAGTCATGACCAACTTCACCGTCGCGATACTCGGGCCTGGTGGTATCGGGGGGCTGCTCGGCGCGCTGCTCTCCCGTGCCGGGCATCGGGTCGTCTGCCTGGCCGGCGAGGAGACCGTCGGCGTTCTGCGGGACTCGGGGATTCAGGTGCGCAGTGGGCTCTACGGGGACTTCAGCGCCGCCGTTGAAGCGGACACCGAGCTGCGTGAGACCGTGGACGCCTGCCTCATCGCCGTCAAGCACACCTCCCTGGACGCGGCCCTGGAGCGGGTTCCGGCCAAGGCGCTGGGCGACGCCCTCCTCGTACCGTTTCTCAATGGGGTCGAGCATCCGGCCGTGCTGCGTGGCCATCACCGGCCCGAGCTTGTTGCTCCCGCCGTCATCCGGGTCGAGTCCACCCGTGTCGCCCCGGGGGTGATCGAGCACGGCAGCCCCTTCGCCGAGGTCGATCTCACCGGTGATCTCGTCTCCCGTGAGCGGCTGGATGCGCTGGCTCAGGTCTTCGGGGAGGCCGGGCCCACGACCCGGGTGCTGGAGGACGAGACCGCCGCCCTGTGGGCCAAGATGTCGTTCCTCGCGCCCTTCGCCCTGCTCACCACCCGGTACGGCCTGCCGCTGGGCGAGGCGCGCACGCGGTACCGCGAGGAGCTGACGGCGCTTGTCGAGGAGACCGCCGCCGTCAGTCGGGCGTGCGGTGGTCCCGCCGATCCTGCCCAGGCCCTCGCCCGCTACGACGCCTTCCCGCCCGCCACCAAGTCCTCCATGCAGCGCGACGCCGAATCCGGTCGTCCCATCGAGCTCGACGCGATCGGCGGGGCGTTGTTGCGTGCGGCGGAGCAGCATGGCATCGCGGTGCCGGTGACTGCCCGGCTGGTGGGTGAGCTGGGGGCCTGATCGACCTGCACATCGCCCCGGTCCTGCTCGGTGACGGCATCCGGCTGTTCGACAACCCCGGTGGCGCCCCGCTCCGGCTGGAGCTGCTCAACGGCGGTGACCGGTCGGCCGCGGTGAATGTGCGGTACCCACCGTCACCGCCGACTGATCAGGCACCCGTTCGAATGAACCCCGGGAAGCAATTCGCCACCCAAAATCGAACAGGCGTACCATTGCCGCCGTGGCTACGACCTATGACTTTCCGAGTGACCTCCTCGCCGGTCAGGAGGAGCTGCATCAGGTCCGGGCCGAACTGTCGGCCCTGCTCAAGCGGTTGCCCTGGTCGGTCGAGCCGCTGGACGGATTCAGTGACGACAACGGCTGGCGGAAGATCGAGCGGCCCGCCTCTCCCGGCTGGACCGCCGATGAGCAGGCAGCCGTGGAGAAGCTCCGCCGGCGTGAGCACGAGCTCGCGGTGTTCGTCAGCACCCATCGTTTCTGGGCCGAGGTCGCCGCGGAGGACCGGGTGGACGCCCGGATGAAGGCCAAGCACGCCCACGACACCTCATGAGCTCGTGAGGACGACCAGCTTCTGGGTCGCCCGCGTCATCGCCACATAGCGGTCCACGGCCCCTTCGACGCCCTCACCGAATCGCTCCGGGTCCACCAGCACGACCAGGTCGAATTCGAGACCCTTCGACAGCGACGGGGTCAGCGACCGGACCCGGGGTGTCGCCTCGAACGTCGGGTCGCCGATGACGCAGGCGATCCCGTCGTCGTTCGAGTCCAGCCAGTCGGCGATGATCCCGTCCCGGTCCGTCACCGAGCCATGGACGACCGGGATACCCGAACTCCGGATGGACGTCGGCACGTTGGCGTCCGGAAGCGCCGCCCGGATCACCGGCTCGGCCTCCGTCATCACCTCTTCCGGGGTGCGGTAGTTGACGCTGAGGGACGCCACCTCGACCCGGTCCAGGCCGATCCGTTCGAGCCGTTCCTGCCAGGTCTCCGTGAAGCCGTGCCTCGCCTGGGCGCGGTCGCCGACGATCGTGAAGCTGCGGGACGGACAGCGCAGCAGCAGCATCTGCCACTCCGCGTCGGTCAGTTCCTGCGCCTCGTCCACGACGATGTGCGCGAACGGTCCGGCCAGCAAGTCCGGGTCGGTGGTGGGCAGTTCGGATTCGTCGACCAGGTTGCGCTGGAAGTCCTCGCGGCGCAGCTGGGTCATCAGGCCGTCGCCGTCGTGATCGGCCGCGATCAGGTTCTCGACGACCTGCGCCATACGGTCGCGCTGGGCGTCCAGGACGGCCTGCTGCCGGCGCTTGCGCCGCGCCGCCTTCGGGTCGCCGAGCCGCTGCCGCGCCGCGTCCAGGATCGGCAGGTCGGCCACCGTCCAGGCCTGCGGGGCCGCCTTGCGCTGGAGCAGCCGGACCTCGTCGGGGGCGAGCCAGGGCGCGCACAGCCGCAGATACGCGGGCACCGACCACAGGTCGCCGACGAGGTCGGCCGCTTCGAGCAGCGGCCAGGCCCGGTCGAGCGTCTCGATCAGCTCCGTGTCGTGCTGCAGCGCCCTGCGGAACTGCTCGGGCGGGATGTCGGCCTCGTGCTTGTCGAGCAGGATCGTGACCAGTTCCGCCCAGATCAGCTCGCGTCCTTCGTTGTGCGGCGTGCTCGGTCCCGGTGCCTGGAAGGCCTCGGCCCAGTCGGTGGCGCTGAGCCAGACGTCGGCCCAGGGCGTGCTGACCGTCATGCCCTCGGTGGGCGGGTCCTCGTAGAACCGGACGGCCTTCTCGATCGCCCGGACCATGTCGGCGGACGACTTCAGACGGGCCACCTCGGGGTCCGCCTCCTGCGGTGCCCCGGCGCCCTCGGCTACCAGGTCCCGCACGGTGCAGGTCTGCACGCCCTCCTCGCCGAGGCTGGGCAGGACATCGGAGACGTACGACAGATAGGGCTGGTGCGGGCCCACGAAGAGCAGGCCGCCGCGCCGGTGGCCGAGGCGGGGGTCGGAGTAGAGGAGGTAGGCGGAGCGGTGCAGGGCGACGACGGTCTTGCCGGTGCCCGGGCCGCCGTCGACGACGAGGGCGCCGCGCGATCCGGCGCGGACGATGGCGTCCTGGTCGGACTGGATGGTGGCGAGCACATCGCGCATCCGGTCCGAGCGGTTGGTGCCGAGGCTGGCGATGAAGGCGGACTGGTCGTCGAGGGCCGCGTGTCCCTCGCGGCCGTCGGCGGAGAACACCTCGTCCCAGTAGTCGCTGATCCGGCCGCTCTTCCAGCGGTACCGGCGGCGGCTCGCGAGGCCCATCGGGTTGCCGTGGGTGGCGGCGAAGAAGGGCTCGGCCGCCGGGGAGCGCCAGTCGAGCAGCAGGCGGCGGCCGGTGGCGTCGGTGAGGCCGAACCGGCCGATGTAGACGGGCTCCGGGTCGTCGGCGGCGACGATGTGGCCGAGCACGAGGTCGAGTCCGAAGCGACGCAGGGCGCGCAGCCGGCCGGTGAGCCGGTGGACCTCCGCGTCCCGGTCCATCGCCGCGCGGCCCGCCCCGCCGGGCGCCCTGAGCTCGGCGGCGAGCTGGTCGGACAGCTCGGCGATCGTCTGCTCCAGGCTCTGAGCGATGGCCGCGAAGTGCCGCTCGTCGGCGGCGATCAGCGCGGGGCCGGCCTTGGCGGCCAGTCGCTCGGGAAGGTCGAACGCGCTCTCACTGGACAGGTCGATCGACAGGGAAGCACTCACTTCGTGAATCACTCATTTCCGCAGCTACCGGCGTTGAGGGAGCGATTCTGCGGCACGAGGGGGGCCTTGCCGCAAGGTCCCCCTTGCGCTATAGGTTGAAAGTGGCAAGGGAAACGTTCTCCCTTGCCTTTGTTGTGTTCGGGCTCGAGACGGCGTGGGTGCGGGCTTCAGACGGCGTGGGTTCGGGCTTCAGACCGGTCGTCGCCGCACCAGATACGTCGCCACCGCGCCCGCCGCCATCAGCGCCCCCACGGACACCCCCGTCGCCATCCAGCTCGTGCCCATCCACTGGGCGCCGAAGTAGCCGAGCGCGACGCTGTACGTGGCCCAGGACAGGCCCGCCAGTGCCGACCAGGGCAGGAAGTCGCGGGCGCGACGGCGTGCGGCGCCGGCGGCGAGCGAGACCACCGAGCGGCCGGCCGGGGCGAAGCGGGCGAGGACGACCAGGGCGCCGCCGCCTCGCGAGAGGGCCGCGCCGAGACGTTCCTGCGCGGTCGTCAGGCGCCGGGAGCGGGCGATGGTCCGGGTCAGCCGGGCGCCGCCGTGCCAGGCGAGGCGGTACGCCACCAGGTCGCCGAGGACGGACGCGGTCGCGGCGCAGAGCGTGAGCGCCAGGATGTCCGGGACCTCGGCCGCCGTACCCGCTGCCGCCGTGGTGGCGGCCATGATCACCAGTACGCCGCTCGGCAGGACCGGTACGAAGACATCCAGCAGGACAGACAGGGCTACGACCCCGTAGATCCATGGACTGGCGGCCAATGATCCAACACTTTCGAAACTCTCCAGCACCCCGACTCCCCGTTCCCCCGTGGTTGTACAGCGTACGCGGCGGGGAGTGACGGGTGGTTCACAGGGGGCTCGGGTGTTCAACACGTGATGTTCACCCGGCTGCCGGTCCCGGGGGGCGGGGAGCCGGGGTGTCCCGTAGCACGGAGAGGGGGCCCCGAATCCAGCAACGTTAGGAAGATCATGGTGGCAGGTATGTGCGCCGGTGCCCTTGCGGCGGCCGTGCTCGCCGTCGGCGGCGGTGACGGCGCCGGTGGTTACTCGATGCGGACGGACGCGCAGTTCGCGCCGCCCGGCGCCTTCGTCCGCTCGGCGGCGCTGACGTACGACATGAAGCTGGTCCCGGCCGCCTCGTGGATCGAGGTCGAGCAGCGGATGACGAGCGGCGGTGCGACGAGCGTGCAGTTGCGGGTCAAGGGCCTGAAGCCCGGGCACGAGTACGGCGTCCATGTGCACAAGAAGCCCTGCGGTGCCGATCCGATGGCCGCGGGCGGGCACTACCAGAACGAGGTTTCCTCGTCGGCGCATCACGTCAACCCCGAGAACGAGATCTGGCTGGACTTCACGGCCGACGAGCGCGGTGCGGGCCAGGCGCGGGCGCAGCACTCGTGGGGCTTCAGGCAGGGCGAGGCCGCGTCCGTCGTCCTCCATGACGCGCCGGGCAGCAAGGGCGGCCGGGTGGGCTGTTTCACGGTGCCCTTCGGCTGGGCCGCCTGACTCACGACGACGGCGCCCGTCCCCACCGGGACGGGCGCCGTCGTCGTGAGTCAGGCGGTGACGGGCGTCCGCTCGGAAGCCGGCTCGCGCTGCGCCGAGGAGCGCTTGGCGAACAGCCGGTCCAGGCCGAACGCGCCGGAGCCGGTGAAGATCAGCAGGAACATCGCCCAGCAGAACATCGCGGCGCCCTCGCCGCTGTTCTGGATGGGCCACAGCGCCTCCGGCTGGTGGACCTTGAAGTAGGCGTACGCCATCGCTCCCGAGGAGACGAAGGCGGCGGCGCGGGTGGCGAGGCCGAGCAGCACCAGGCTGCCGCCCACCAACTCGATGACGGCGGCGTACCAGTTGGGCCAGGTGCCGGTCTCGACGCTCTGGCCGCCGAGCACGCCGAAGAGCGAGGAGGCGCCGTGGCAGGCGAAGAGCAGTCCGACGACTATGCGGAACAGGCCGAGGGCATACGGCTGGGCGCTGTTGAGGCGTCCGGTCATGTGGGGGGCTCCTTGGGGCCATGGGGACGGGTGTTCCTGTGAGCCCCCTACGTTAGGCAGGCCTAAAGGTGCTTGCAAGTTCAACATTCAGCCGGGATTCCGTCGCTCCGGTCCCCGCCGCAGTAGTACGCAGCGCGGCCCTCGCCACCGCGTCCGCGTCCGAGAGTGTGACCGAGTCCACGCCCGGCCTGGCCCCGGCCGCGGTCACCCAGTGCACCCCCTCGGTCGGCACCCCGAACGCGAACCTCCGTGTGTGTGCCCGACCTTGACGGTCCATCAGGTGATACGGCCGACCGGTCACGTCGAGTCCGCCGGTCTCGTAGCCGTCGACCGTGTGCGGACGGCACTGTCCGGTCTTCAGGAGCCGGGCGAGGAGTTCGTCGGCCGTGCGGCGCAGGTCCGGTTCCGGCAGGCGGGCCTCGACGAGCGTGGTGACGCGGACCGCAGAGCCCGGCACGGCGGGGGAGTGCGCGACCCACGCCCCGTCCTGCTCCCGCACATCGAGTCGCGGCCCGAGCACCTCCACCACGCCCGCCTCCATCAGGGCCGCCAACTCCTCGATACGGCGCCGGGGCGGGCCGATGGAGAGGAAGGCGTTGAGCGGGGTGTACCAGCGGTCCAGATGGTCCCGGCGGGAGGCGCCGGGCAGTCCGCCGTGGTCCACGATCCGCCGCAGCTCGTTGCGCAGATCGCGCAGCACATCCAGGGCCGCCTTGAGCGGGCCCGCCACATTGCCGAGAGCGGCCTGCTCGGCGTCCTCGCGCAGATACGTCAGCAGCCAGCCGCGCCAGTCCCCGGGACCGGCGAAGTCCCGGCCCGCGTACGGCCGGGAGATCCGGTCCCAGGACCAGCGGTCGGCCTCGGGTATCCCGAACTCGTCCAGGACGGCGGCCTCTTCGGGGCTGCGGTGCGGGGCGGCGAGGAAGCGGTCGGTGAAGTCCGGGGAGGGGCCGGGCAGTGCCTCGTAGTAGACCGTCTCCACCTCCTTCGCCACCAGTGGCCATATCTCCGCGAGGAAGTCCGGCGCCTCGCCGGAGTCGGCGCGCTTGCGGAAGGCCGCGATGACCTCGGGCGTGAGGACCAGTGGGACATGACGGCCGTAGGGGCCCTTGGCGTTGTCGCCGCGTGCCTGGTAGGGCAGGCCGCGTCGTGAACCGGCGTACAGGCGTGGCTCGTTGCCGGAAGGCAGGTAGCGCAGCCCCTGTCCGGCACGGACGAAGCGGCCACCGCGGCCGGTGGTCAACAGGGCCATGTGGTCGAAGAAGTTGAGACCCAGGCCGCGCAACAGGACCGGTTCGCCCGGGAGTACGGCCGACAGGTCGACGTCGGCCGGGTTCGCGGGCGGTGTGTAGCGCAGGCCGTGCTCCTCGGCGTACGCGGTCGTCGCGCGCTGGGTGGCATCGGGGGCCGTGGGGAGGTGGCCCTGGGTGAGGACGACCGCCGAGAGGCCGGTCAGGGTGCGGCCGTTGTCGAGGGTGAGGGTCTGGCGGCCGTCCGGGGCGTCGTCGAGGCGGGTCGCACGGGCCCGGTGGGTCTCGACACGGACGGCGGGCGGCGCCTCGCGGACCGTACGGGCGAACACCCACTCCAGGTAACGGCCGTACTGGGCGCGGGTCGGGTACTCGTCCGGACCGAGGGCGCCGGCCGCCCACTCGTGCAGGCCGGGGCCCGGGCGCACAGGGCCCGAGCAGTCGACGCTGTCGTCGGTGAACAGGGTCACCTGGCAGGCCACGGTGTTCATCAGCAGCTCGGGCGACTGGGCGGTGCGCCAGACGCGTCCGGGGCCCGGCGGGGCGGGGTCGATCACATGGACGGTCAGCCGGGCGCCCGGCGGGAGCAGTTCCGGGGCGGAGGCGCAGAGGCGTTCCAGGACGCTGGTGCCGCGCGGGCCGGCGCCGACCACGGCGACGGAGAGGGGCGCGGGGTCCGTGGTCGGTGCAGACAAGGGGGTGACTCCCGGGCGGTGGGGCGCATGGGCGGGCGGACCGGCAGCTCCGCTGGGAGCGGACGGTTCGCCTCATCATGCCGTCGGGAGGGGGTGGATCCGGGCCCGGGGTACGAGGACTGTGGGATGCGTCACTGGCATCAGGGGTATCGCGGGCCACGGGTGCGACAACCGCCCGAAAGGGGCGTATTACGGGCTGAGTTCGGACTCCACGACCGTCCGCAGCCGCGCCCCGCCGCCCTTCTCCGGGCGCGCCTGATCCAGCCGCAGCGTGGCCGAACGCCCGCGCAGGACCAGGGTCATCAGCTGGTTGCCGAACCAGGGCCCGCCCGTGCGCCGCCAGCCGATACGCGGGCGCGGCGCCCCACTGTGCCCCCCGATCCGCCGCCCCAGCGACCGCGCGACCGCGCTCCACCCGAACCGGAAGCCGAGACGGATGTACAGCGGGATGGAGTTGTGGACGGGGGAGCAGGTGAGCTGGACGACCCGGGCTTCGGGCCCGCCGCCCGGCCAGGTGGGCTCGGCGGCATACGCGTGATGGACGTCCCCGGACAGGACGCACACGGTCGCCGGCGCCCCGGGCCCGGAACCCGCCTCGCGGATCGCCTCCGCCAGCGCGTCGAAGGACGCCGGGAAGGCCGCCCAGTGCTCCAGATCCGCCGCGCGCCGCAGCCGCTCCCCGAAGCGGGCCCAGCGCTCGCCCCGTTCACCCCGGCACAGCGCGGCGTCCCAGGCCTCGGCGTCATGCACCAGATGCGGCAGCAGCCAGGGCAGCGAGGTGCCGATGAGGAGATGGTCGTAGGCCCCGCGCCCGTCCCGTATCTGCGCGCGCAGCCATTCGGCCTCGCCCGGGTCGAGCATGGCGCGGTTCTGCTCGTCGAGGACGCG
This sequence comes from Streptomyces sp. P17, assembly GCF_032436805.1. Lineage (NCBI taxonomy): Bacteria > Bacillati > Actinomycetota > Actinomycetes > Kitasatosporales > Streptomycetaceae > Streptomyces > Streptomyces sp. P17. Next base: position 31,900 of record NZ_JAVRBF010000033.1, read on the forward strand.
GGCCGCGCGGGTGTCGACCATCAGCAGGCGTACGCGGCCGAAGTCGCGCCGGTAGCTCCAGCGCACGGAGTGCGGGTCGGCGTCGGCCCGGCAGGCGAAGGCGCGCAACTCGTCGGTGCCGTCGGGGGTTTCGCGTACGGCGGCGTAGAGCGGGTCGGTGGAAAGCTCGGCCGGGGTGAGGTTGCCGAGGTGCTGGTGGACCCAGTACGACATCAGGCCGCTCAGCAGACGCTCCCGCCACCAGGGGGTGGCCCGCATGTCGGCGAGCCAGGCAGCGGAGGTGTTCCAGTCGTCGATCACGTCATGATCGTCGAAGATCATGCAACTGGGCACGGTGGACAGCAGCCAGCGCACCTCGGGGTCGAGCCAGGACTCGTAGTAGAGGCGGGTGTACTCCTCGTAGTCCGCGACCTCGCTGCCCGGGGGCTCGCTCAGGTCGCGGCGGGCGGCGAGCCAGCGGCGAGTGTCCTCGGAGACCTCGTCGGCGTACACCTGGTCGCCGAGCAGCACCAGGACGTCCGGGCGTTCGCCGTCCGGCTCGGCGGCGATCCGGGCCGCGAGGGTGTCCAGGGCGTCCGGGCCGACCGGGTCGTTCCCGCCGTCCGGCGGGGCGGCCCAGCGGCAGGAGCCGAAGGCGACCCGGACGGTGTCGTCCGCGGCCGGGGTGCGGATCACCGAGGGCGGGAAACGGGAGTCGGGGAGCGGCCACACGCGCGTGCCGTCCAGGAACACCTCGTACGACTGTGTCGTGCCCGGTGTGAGACCGGTCACCTCGACGAGGGCGTAGTGGTGGCCCGCGACCTGGAAGGTCCGGGACGCGCCGGACGCGCCCTGGGCACCGCGCACCTCGGCGGCGCACGGACGGCTCGTCTCGACCCAGACGGTCGCGGACGAGCCGTCGGCGTATCTCAGCAGTGGTCCCAGGCGCAGTTCCGCCACGGTGATCCCTCCTCCGTCGCCCCGTACGGTACGGAACGACGGAGGTCACCGGGTAGGTTCCGGGATCTTCGGTCAGCAGGCGTTCAGGTAGCTGGTGAGCGCGCTCTTCTCGGCGGAGTCCACGGAGAGGTCGTAGTAGTACTTCACCTGGACCCAGGCGCGGACGTAGGTGCAGCGGTAGGCGGTGCGGGACGGCATCCAGGTGGCCGGGTCCTGGTCGCCCTTGGCCTGGTTGACGTTGTCGGTGACCGCGATGAGCTGCGGGCGGGTCAGGTCGTTGGCGAAGGCCTGGCGGCGGGAGGTGGTCCAGCTGTCGGCGCCGGAGTCCCAGGCCTCGGCCAGCGGGACCAGGTGGTCGATGTCGACGTCGGAGGCGGCGGTCCAGGTGGCGCCGTCGTAGGGGGAGTACCAGCTGCCGCTGACGGCGGCGCAGGCGGAGTCCTGGACGACGTTCGTGCCGTCGCGCTTGAGGACGACCTCACGGGTGTTGCAGGTGCCGGACTGGGTGATCCAGAGCGGGAAGAGGTCGCGGTTGTAGCCGGTGCGGTCCTCGGTCGCCACCGTGAGGGAGGCGAGGTAGGTGCGGGCCGTGGCGGCGCTGACCGGGGTGGGCAGCGCGGCGGAGGCGGTCGGGCCGTTGAAGAGGCTGACGGAGGCTATGAGACCGGTGAAGGCGGCGAGTATGCTCAGCCGTCGACGCGCGTAGAACTTCGACATGCGAACTCCCTTGGGGTGTGGGGGCGTTGGGCGTGCGAGCGAAGGAATGCTCGCCACGCCGTGTTGCGGGGAGGTGTGCGTTGCGTGAGAAGTTAATGACGCGTGCATGACATGACAAGGTTTACGGCGAAACGATCACGTACGATGGAGCGCGCAGAAGGGGAGTAGCTCTTCGCCGGACCGTCGACATACTGCTCAGCTCGTCTGAGCCGGCGCCCGGAGGCGGACCTCGATTCGGGGTCCTGCCAGCGAGACCTTCGGCAACGCAGTGCATTGACCGTGTGCTGCCGTGCCGAGGTGTCTTTTTTCGCAAGAGGTACTGCACTCTCGGCGGGGCGGCCCCGACCGATTGAGGAACCTTGATCACCTTCAGTGTGACGGCGCTTGTCTTCGGCGTCGTCTTTCTCGCGGAACTGCCGGACAAGACGGCGCTCGCGGGGCTCGTGCTCGGTACGCGCTACCGGGCGTCGTATGTCTTCGCCGGGGTCGCCGCGGCGTTTGCCCTGCATGTGGCGCTAGCCGTGGCGGCGGGCAGTGTCCTGACCCTGCTGCCGCAGCAGATCCTGCACGCGCTCACGGGTGTGCTGTTCCTGGGGGGCGCGGCGGTGCTGCTGCTGAAGAAGGGCGAGGACGAGGCGGAGGTCCGCAAGCCCGAGAACCAGTCCTTCTGGAAGGTCTCCGGGGCCGGGTTCATGCTGATTCTCGTCGCCGAGTTCGGTGATCTGACGCAGATCATGACGGCGAACCTGGCCGCGCGGTACGACGATCCGCTGTCGGTGGGACTCGGTGCGGTGCTGGCGCTGTGGGCGGTTGCCGGGCTGGGGATCGTCGGGGGCAAGGCGCTGATGAAGCGGGTGCCGTTGAAGCTGATCACGCAGGTGGCGGCGGTGTTGATGGCGGGGCTCGGGGTGTGGAGCCTGTGGGAGGCGATCGCCGGGTGATCTGCGGGTGATCTGCGGGTGAGCTGAACGGTCGGTGAACGTTTGCCGGGGGTGGTGGCGGGATCATGGAACGGTTTTGTACCGTGAGGGAACAAAGTGGTTCCCGCCCGTTTTCCCTGACCGGCGGGCGGGACCACCTTGGTTCCCGCCCCGTGCTTTGGAGCTGCCGATGACGGCCACCGCCGTGCTCACCGCCCGCGCCCTCCTGCTGGACATGGACGGCACCCTCGTCAACTCGGATGCCGTCGTGGAACGGATCTGGCGCCGTTGGGCCGATCGCCACGGTCTTGACGGGGACGAGGTCATGAAGGTCGTCCATGGGCGGCAGGGGTACGCGTCCATGGCGTTGCTGCTGCCCGGGCGGCCCATGGCGCAGAACCATGCCGAGAACGCGCGGATGCTCGCGGAGGAGACGGCGGACATGGAGGGTGTCGTCGCGATTCCGGGGGCGGGGTCGTTTCTGGCTGCGTTGCGCGCCGGGTCGGTGCCGCATGCGTTGGTGACGTCGGCGGATGTGGCGTTGTCGACGGCGCGGATGGGGGCGGCGGGGCTTGCGCTGCCGGATGTGCGGGTGACCGCGGAGTCCGTGGGGGCGAGCAAGCCGGATCCTGAGGGGTTCTTGAAGGGTGCGGCCGAGTTGGGCGTGGATCCGGCGGACTGTGTGGTCTTCGAGGACTCCGGGGCCGGGATTCAGGCCGGGCGGGCTGCTGGGATGCGGGTCGTGGGGGTTGGGTCTCGGGCCGGGTTCCATGGGCCTGATGTGGTGGTGCGGGATTTGACGGAGGTGCGGGTGGAGACGGTCGACGGGGGAGTGCGGCTGCACGTGGGCTGAGGCCGGGGGTTTTTCGCCCCCGCCGCCCCTGCCCGTCCCTCCCCCGAAGGGGGGACCCCCAGCAGGGGCTGCCGCCCCTTCGACCCCGCCCCAGGGGGCTCTGACCCCTGGAACCCCGCTCCTCAAACGCCGGAGGGGCTGAAATCTGCGGCACCGGCACGGGGGTCTGGGGCGAAACGCTTCGCGAGTTCTACGGCTCCGTCGTCTCCGACTCCAAGCTCGCCCTCGTTTCCGCCGTGTACACCCCCAGGTCCTCCCTGCCCACCCCCCGGCTCCACTGGTAGTTCCTCAGGGCGTCCTCCAGCTGGCGGTTGAAGTTGCCGTTGATGTCGTCGTTGTAGAGGTAGAGCTGGTTCAGGCGGAGTTGGAGTTCTGTCACCTCCGGGCCCTTGTCGCCCCGGCGGAGGACGGGGGGCCCGGGGTCGGGCGTGGTTTCGGCAGGCGGGGCGTCCGAGGCTTTGGCCGGGGTTGAAGACGGGGTGGGGCTCTGCGTGGCGGACGGGGTCGCGGACGCGCTTGACGCCGAGGGGGCCGGGGACTCGCTCTTCGTCGCCGACGGACTCGGGGACGCCGATGTCCGGGACGGGGACGCGGACTTCGGGGCCGGCGTCGACTTGTCGCTCGGCGTCGGGTCCGGGACGCTTGCTCGTACCGCCTCCGGCAGGGCCGTGTCGCGGGTGGGGGACTCGTAGCTGAACAGGCCGCTGGCCATGCCCGCTGCCGCCACCACCCCGACCATGCCAGCCGCCGCTCCCAGCAGCAGTACCGTCCTGCGGCGGCCCCTCGGGCGTTCCTCCGAGGTGGGCTCCGGGGGCGAGGACGGGGCCTCGAAGAGGTGGAGGTCCGTCGCGTTCGGCTCCGCCGCCGGCACCGACAGCGGTGTGCGCAGGGGCATCGTCGACGACGGGTCCGGGTCCGGCGCGCCGTCCAGCTCCACGTACGGCCGTATGCGCAGTGGATCGAAGTCCTCCGCCGCTGCCACCTGGGCCTCGCGCGCATCGCGCAGGGCCTCGGACGCTCGTTCCGTGCAGGCGCAGGACGGGGTGTGGTCGGCCCCCCGAGGCGCCCCGCACTCCGGGCACCCGTGGTCCTTCGGCTCGGTCACCTGTTCGTCCCTCTCCCTCGCGACTCCCCTCGCGAACTCCAGAGATTATGCAGATTTCCTTCACGTCGTCGCCGCGGCACCCCGCAAAGTCCGTCTTGCGACAGGACTCACAGGATTCGACAGGCCATAACCGGCCACACCGACCACGATGGAAGGTGCATCTGGCGCCGGGAGGCCTCGGGAGGTCCGTATGGCCGGGGAGACCCACGCGCGGCGCGGCGCCGCGGTCCGGGAGAACGTCCCGGGCAACGTCCTCGTCCCGATCGGCGCCCTGCTGCTCGGGATGCTGCTCGCCGCCCTCGATCAGACCATCGTGTCCACCGCGCTGCCGACCATCGTCAGCGATCTGGGGGGCATGGACCATCTGTCGTGGGTCGTCACCGCTTATCTGTTGGCCTCCACCGCGGCCACTCCGCTGTGGGGCAAGCTCGGTGACCAGTACGGGCGCAAGCGGCTCTTCCAGACCGCCATCGTCATCTTCCTCATCGGGTCCGCGCTGTGCGGCATGGCTCAGGACATGCCTCAGCTCATCGCCTTCCGGGCACTTCAGGGGCTTGGGGGCGGTGGGCTCATGGTGCTGTCCATGGCCATCGTCGGGGATCTTGTCTCTCCCCGTGAACGCGGGCGCTATCAGGGGCTGTTCGGGGCCGTCTTCGGTGCCACCAGTGTGCTCGGGCCGCTCCTCGGCGGGCTCTTCACCCAGCATCTGAGCTGGCGTTGGGTGTTCTACATCAACCTTCCCGTCGGTGTCGTCGCCCTCGCCGTCATCGCCGCCGCGCTGCACATCCCGCGCCGCACCGAGCCCCATGTCATCGACTATCTCGGCACCTTCCTCATCGCCTCCGTCGCCACCTGTCTCGTCCTGGTCGCCTCCCTCGGCGGCACCACCTGGGGCTGGGGCTCGGCGCAGATCGTCTCGCTCGCCGTGCTCGGTGTCGTCCTCGCCTTCGCCTTCGTGGCCGTGGAGCGCCGGGCCGCCGAACCCGTCCTGCCGCTCAAGCTCTTCCGGATCCGCACCTTCACCCTCGCCGCGGTCATCAGCTTCATCGTCGGGTTCGCGATGTTCGGCGCGATGACCTATCTGCCGACGTTCCTCCAGGTCGTCCAGGGCGTGACCCCGACCATGTCCGGGGTGCACATGCTGCCGATGGTGCTCGGCCTGCTGCTGGCCTCCACCGCCTCCGGGCAGATCGTCAGCCGTACCGGGCGCTGGAAGGTCTTCCCGATCGCCGGCACCGGTGTGACCACCCTCGGGCTGCTGCTCCTGCACCGGCTCGACGTGGACAGCTCCACGGCCGTCATGAGCACCTTCTTCTTCGTCTTCGGGCTCGGGCTCGGCCTCGTCATGCAGGTGCTGGTGCTGATCGTGCAGAACGCCGTGGCCTACGAGGATCTCGGCGTCGCCACCTCCGGCGCGACCTTCTTCCGGTCCATCGGGGCCTCCTTCGGCGTCGCCATCTTCGGCACCTTCTTCGCGAGCCGCCTCGGCGACAAGCTCGCGGACGCCTTCCGGGGCGCCGAACTGCCCGCCGGTGTCTCGGCGGACGCGCTGGAGGCCGACCCGCGCGGCATCGCCGAACTGCCGGCCGCGCTCCAGCCCGCGGCGGTGGACGCGTACGCCACATCCATCACCGACGTCTTCCTCTACGCCGCCCCCGTCGCCCTCCTCGGCTTCGTCCTGGCCTGGTTCCTCAAGGAGGACAAGCTGCGCGGGTCGGTCACCGCGCCGCATGTCACCGAGACGCTGGCCAGCAATCCGGTGCAGCGGTCGTCGTACGACGAGGTGTGCCGGGCGCTGTCGGTGCTGGGCACGCGCGAGGGGCGCCGCGAGATCTACCGGAAGATCACCGAGCGGGCGGGCTACGACCTGCTGCCCGGGGCGAGCTGGCTCCTTCTGCGCATCAAGAAGTACGGCTGGGTGGAGCCCGGCCGGCTCGCCGAGCGCAGCACCGTCCCGCTCCCGGTGATCCTCGCCGCCGCCCGCCAGGTCGAGGAGCGCCGCCTCGCCCAGCGCGAGGGCCTCGACCTCGTCCTGACCGACCAGGGCCGCGAGGTCGCCGACCGACTCGCCCAGGCCCGCGAGGACTCCCTCGCCGGACTCCTCGGCGACTGGTGGGGCCCGGACCGGCCCACCGGTCTGGCGCAGCTCGTGAAGGACCTCAACGCCGAGCTGTGCGGCTCGGACCGCGAACAGCCTCACAACGGGGCGCCCGCGAAGATCAGTTGAGGTCCTTCGCGAACCAGTGCTCGGCGTAGACGTCGTCGTTGTGCGGCTCGGTCCCCGTGTAGCCGAGCCGGGCGTACAGGGCCCGGGCCTCCCTCAGGTCGCTCCGGGTGTCGAGGATCATGCGGGCGGCGCCCATCGCGCGGGCGGCCTCCTCGGCGGCCCGGACGAGCAGCGGGGCGCCGCCCTTGCCGCGCAGCGACTCCCGCACGAACACCCGCTTCAGCTCGGCGGTTCCGGCCGACAGCAGCCGCACACCCGCCGTCCCGGCCGCCTCACCCGCGAACCGCGCCACCAGCAATCGCCCCTTCGGCGGCCGGAGCTCGTCCCAGCTCACCGCCGCGATCTCCCGCTCCAGCTCGTCCGGATCGGTGCGGCGGCCCTCGTGCAGGAGGTAGTAGCGGTCGCTGACCTCCGTGTAGTACGCCCGCCAGAGTGCGGTGGCGGCCGGGGAGTCCGGGGCTTCCGGGGTGATGGTCCAGGTCATGGCGGTCATTGTCGGCCGGCGCCGTTTGAGGAGGCCGGGCGGGGCTACCCGGACCCGGTACCGGTTCGCAGGGAGGACCGGTTGGGTCGAGAACCCCGGAAGGCATTCATGTCCACAGGTCTGATCATCGCTCTGATCGTGATCGTGGCGGCCGTTCTCATCGTCGCGGCCGTCCTGTTCCTGCGCGCCCGAGGCGGGCAGGGGGGCCGGAGCCTCAAGCGGCGCTTCGGGCCCGAGTACGACCGGGCCGTGGCCCGGCACGACGGTGACACCAAGGCCGCCGAGCGGGAGCTTTCCGAGCGGGTGCAGCGGCACGGGTCGCTGCGGGAGCGCCCGCTGGAGCCCGCGCGGCGGCAGCAGTACGAGACACGCTGGGCGGCCGCCCAGGAGCACTTCGTCGACTCGCCGCAGCAGGCGGTCAGCGAGGCCGACCGGCTGCTCGCCGAGCTGGCCGGTGACCGCGGCTTCCCGGACGGCGGACGGTACGAGGAGCAGCTCGCCGCGCTCTCCGTCCACCACGCCGGTCATGTGGACGGCTACCGGCGCGTCCACCGTGCCGCGCACGCCGGTGCGGGCGGAGGTGCCGGGATCGCGGCCGTCGGGCAGAGCGGCGGGGCCGGCACCGAGGAGATGCGGGAGGCCATGATCGAGGCCCGGCTGCTCTTCGAGGAGCTGGTGGGGCAGTCCGAGAACAAGCGTCACCGGGCGGCTCCGGAGGAGTCCGCCAAGCCCACCGAAGGCCACGGCCACACGCCGTGGGCGATCACCAGGCGTCACGCGAAGGGGAGCTGAGTGACATGACCGAAGGCACCGCCACGCCTCTCCTCCCCCGTGAGGAGTACGACAAGCTCGAAACCCGGCTCCAGCACGCCATGTCCGGATTCGTCGACGAGCCCCGCGCCTCCGTCGAGGAAGCCGACAAGGCGCTGGAGGAGATCACCACACGGTTCACCGACGCCCTGAACCAGCGCCGGCGCACCCTGCGCGGCTCCTGGCAGGGCGACGAGTCGGCCTCCGACACCGAGCAGCTCCGCCTCGCCCTGCGCGACTACCGCGAGCTGGCCGACCGGCTGCTACGCGTCTGACGCATCCGACAGCCTGGCCCGACGCCATTGCCGTACGACGTCCTCGACGTCGTACGGCTTCTTTCCGAGCGGGGGACCCGGCGGCGGTTTGAACATCATGCCGCGGATCTTCGCGTTGACGTCCGTGATGATCTTCCGGACCAGCCGCTCCGTGGGCGCCTTCAGCGCCGCCTCCAGCGCGTCCTCGGCCTCCTTGCGCAGCGCGAGCGTCGGCGGCAGGACGGACAGCCCCTCGCGGGCCATCTTCTGCCTGACCCACCACAGTTCGTCGTACGTGGTGTCCGTGCCCGGCGGCAACGGCCGTCCCGCCCCGGGGAGATGGGAGAAGTCACCGCGTCTCTCCGCGTCGCGGATCTGCTTGTCCACCCAGGACTCGAACGGGACGCCGGGTGGCTTTCGCTCGGTCATGAGTCCATTGTGCCGGACACGGCCGGGCCGGGCGATTTATCATGCGGCCGCTGTACAAGGACACTTCAAGGAACATTTCAGAGGAGCGCACGTGCTCGAACTCACCATGGCCGCCGTCACCGCGGCGGAGGAGGGTGCCACGGCCGGCATGCTCATGGCCGAGGCACCCAGCGAGCCGGGCGCCGTGCTCCGCGTGGGCCGCGACAAGTCCGTGTGCCGGCTGTCCACGCCGGACGACTGGCTGTTCATCTCCCGGGTCCACCTGGAGTTCCTGTGCGGCCCCGACGGCACCTGGCAGGTGACCTGGCTGCGCGGCTCCCAGCCCGACCCGTCCTCCGAGGTCCGGCTCACGATCGGCGACTACGCCCAGCCCCTCGCCTACGGCGGCACCGCGCCTCTCCCCAGGGGCGGCAGCGGAGAGATCATCGTCAAGGACCGCACGGCGCCGCGCAGCGTCAACGTCGGCTTCTACCACGAGGTGTAGCCGAAGGCTCCTACGCCAGCACCCTCGCCAGCGCGAACCCGTCGTAGCCCTTGCTCCCCACCGTCTGGATCGCCGTACCGCTCAGCCGCGGGTGGCTGCCGATCAGCTCGATGGCCGCCCGCGTGCCCCGTACGTCCGCCGCCGTGCTGTCCGCGTCGGCGACCCGGCCGCCGCGCACCACGTTGTCCACGATGATCAGGCTGCCCGCGCTGGTGAGCTTCAGCGCCCACTCCACGTAGTGGATGTTGTTCGCCTTGTCGGCGTCGATGAAGACCAGGTCGAAGGGGGCCTGGTTCTCGTCGGCGAGGTGGGGCAGGGAGTCCAGGGCCGGGCCCACCCGGACGTCGACGAGCTTCTCCAGGCCCGCGCGGGCGATGTTGCGGGCGGCCACCTCGGCGTGCTTCGGGCTGTACTCCAGGGAGACCAGGCGTCCGTCCGCCGGCAGGGCGCGGGCCAGCCAGATGGTGCTGTAGCCGCCGAGCGTGCCGATCTCCAGGATGTTCCGCGCGCCCTGGGTCACGGCCAGGAGGTGGAGGAGCTTGCCCTGCGGGGCGGTGACCGCGACGTGCGGGAGTTCCGCCGCCTCGCTGTCGCGCAGGGCCGCCTGAAGCGCTTCGTCGTCCGGCGAGAGGTGGGTGGTGAAGTAGTCGTCCACGGCGTCCCAGAGCTGCGACTCGCTCATGTACGTGTGCCTTTCCTATGGCTAGTTAGAGCGGCTAAGTAGCGGTGCTAAGGAATATAGTCGCCGACCGGCCGCCGTGAACGGCGTACGAGGAACACCGACACGGCCGCGATCCCCGCCGTGAGCGCGCCCGCGATCGTCAGCAGCCACGCCGGGATCCCCGCCACCGCCCTCAGCCGGTCCTCGTGGCTGATCCTGTTGGAAGGGGTCTTCGGTGGGCGCCCGGCGCAGGACGTGGTCGGCCGAGATCGACTCGGGGTGCGGGAACTCCTGGCCGATCGCGGTCAGATACGGCGTCCCGGCCGTCACTTCCGTCAGCGGGCCGGATGCCGCGTTCACCCGTCCGGCGTATGTCACCCGGGGCCGTTCACCGCCGATCCGGGACGCCGGTTCCATGCGGTGCCCGGCGAGCACGTACAGGCCCAGGGACCGCGGGGTCTGCGCCGGCCGGGACAGGCGCATCGGGTAGACGGGCTCGGCGCCCACCTGCGCGGCCGGCAGGGCCGGCACCACGGCAACGACACGCGCACGTGCCCGACCCCGCAGACACCCCGCCACCTCAGAAGCGTCCCGCCGTGCCGCCAAGGCTCGGACGGTACGGGCGACGCGGCGGACGGGTGTGCTCCGGTCCGCATTGTGGTCCATCTCGCGCCCTTCACAGGCGAGGTGAGCCGCTCGGGACTATCGTCATTCGGACAAAAGGAGAGCGGATGTCAGGTGAATCGGGGGTTGCCTGCGTCTCTTCCGGGGGTGGTGCGAGCCTCATAGGGTTCGTAACGGGATCTCGCGCGCTCGGGACGCGTGGGACTGACGGGGCGGGAGGCCGACGAGGCGTGGCGAATGCGGAGCACAGCGGGCGACCGGCGAATGCGTTCGGAGCGACGGCCGTCGGTACGGCCAGGGCACGCCTGCGCGCGGCCCGCATCGGGCTGTGGCTGCTCGCCGCCGTCCTCGCCGTACGACAGGTGACCGTCGTCCTCAGCACGCCCCGCGGGGAGCGGCTGACGGACCTGGCGACCTGGGTCGGTCCCAACGGCGTCCTGCATGTGAACGGTTCCCTCTACGACTCGACGCGGTTCACCGGCACCCCCTTCGGGGGACTTGTTCTCAAGCCGCTGACGAAGTCCGCCGAGCAGGCCCTCGGCTGGGGCTGGACCTTCGGCACCCTGCTCCTGGTGGTCGCCCTCGGCCTGGTGGCGGCGAGGGCTCTGCCGCAGCCCGTCAGCCGCAGGACCTCCCTGCTCGCCGCGCCCGTCGCCGTCAGCCTGCTGATGCTGTCCCTCCCGGTGCGCAACAGCTTCTGGCTCGGCCAGACCAGCATCATCCCCGTCCTGCTCGTCCTCCTCGGCTGCTTCGCCGTGCGCGGGCAGCGGGCCAGCGGCCTGCTCATCGGTTTCGCCGGCGCGCTCCAGCCGACGCTGCTCCTGCTCGCGCCCCTCCTCTGGTTCACCGGGCGCAAGCAGGCCGCCGCCACCACCGGCGCCACCTTCGGCGCCGCGACCCTGCTCGCCTGGGCCGCGATGCCGCAGGACTCGTACACCTACTGGGTGCACCACATGGCGGGCGTCGGGCTCGGGGGACGCGCCGACGACCTCGCCAACCAGTCGCTGCACGGCGCCCTGCTCCGGCTGGGCCTGGACGGACCGCTGGAGATCACGCTCTTCCTCGTACTCGCCGCCGCCGTCGCCGCGCTCGGGGTCAGACGGGCGGTGCGCTACGCCCGTGACGGGCAGTTGCTGCTCGCGGTCGCCATCACTGGCTGCGCCGCCATCGTCGCCTCGCCCACCGCATGGCAGCACCAGCTGCTGTGGGTGCTGCTCGCGGTCGTCGGCCGGGTCGGCAAGAAGGCCTCCGACCGGTACGTATGGCCGGTCGCCGTCGTCCTGGTGATGACGCTCCCGGCGAAGATGATGCTGCCGAACATGGCGGCCCTCTACCCGCTGCGTGACAACGTAGTCCTGCTGGCCGCGCTCGCCGCCGCCACCTTCGTGCCGTTCCTCTCCCGCACCTCGCCCTACTACCAGGCGCCGGTCCCGACGCCGTACGCCGATCCCGTCCCGACGCGCTTCAAGCACGTCCCGCTGCTGCCGTTCCTGCGCCGGGTCCTGGCCCGTCCGAACCTGCTGCTGGAACTGCTGCTGATCCGGGTCACCTACGCCGCCTACTCCAAGGTCCGCCTCGCCGCGACCGGAGGCAGCAACTCCGCGGGCCGGGAGCGCGCCGAGGAGCACGCGCAGCAGATCCTCGACCTCGAACGCTTCCTGCGCATCGACATCGAGTACGCGCTCAACCACGCCGTGGTGAAGGTCGACTTCCTGCGGAACTTCTTCGACTTCTACTACACGTCGTTCCACTTCGTGGTCCCGCTGACCGTCCTCGGCCTGCTCTACTGGCGCCGACCGGTCGACTACCGCTGGGCCCGCTCCGCCCTCGGCTTCGCCACCCTGCTCGCCCTGGTCGGCTTCTGGCTCTACCCGCTGGCCCCGCCGCGTCTGATGCCGGGCCTCGGGATCATCGACACCGTGCACGGCGTGCAGGACTTCACGAAGCCGGACTACGGCACACTCACCGCGCTGACCAACCAGTACGCGGCGATGCCCTCGCTGCACTTCGGCTGGTCGCTGTGGTGCGGGCTGGTCATCGCGATCGTCGCGCCGAAGGCGTGGATGAAGGCCCTCGGCCTCCTGCACCCCCTCCTCACGCTCACCGCGATCGTCGTCACCGGAAACCACTGGGTGCTGGACGCGGTGGGCGGCGCGGCCGTCGTCGGCGCCGGCTTCGGTCTGACGTATCTGCTCCAGGGCCCGCGCGCCCGGCTGGTGACGGCCCAGGCGGTCAGCAGCGAGCCGCTGAAGGACCGTACTCCGAGCTGATCCGGTACTCGCCGGGCGCGGTCACCGTGAGGCGGGTGAACTCCCCCTGCCGGGACAGGCATCCGCCCTCCGCCCGCAGCCAGCGCGAGTACGCCACCCGCACGGTCACCGAGCCCGGGCGCGGAAGGTGGACGACGAGGTCGGCGCCGGACGACCGCACGACGCTCGCGGGCGCCGATACGAGGGGTACGGCGTCCCGCACCCGGTAGATCCGCCAGTGGGCGTCCTGCCACACGGGCTCCAGCCACTCCGGCCGTTGTTCGCTGATGAGCCGCGCCTCGGCCTCGGCGTATCCGTCGGGCTTGCCGAGCGGCATCACCACCAGACCGACCGCCCACCGGTCCAGCCAGGCACGGTAGGTGGTGGCGCTGAAGGTGCCGTCGTAGAAGAGGCGGGCGCGTTCCATGTCGAGCTGGCGGTTCCAGCCGCGGGCCATGTTGATGTGCGGGGCGAGTGCGACGGCCTCGCGGTGGTTGCGGGCCGGGACGACCTCGACCCGGGTGCGGTCGGCGCCGAGGCCTTCCAGGGCCCGTACGACACCCTGCGTCTCGGCGGCCCAGGCGGGCACCACGGTGGAGACCCTCAGATCGTCGGCGGTCTTCTTGCCGACCCAGGCGACGGAGAGGACAAGGGCGGCGACGAGCAGATTCCGGCGTGCTTTTCGGAGCCCGGGTGCACTGAGCAGGGCCGCCAACAGCACGGCGGGCGCGAAGAGTTCCGCGAACCGCTCGACGTTCGTGCCCACGGGCGAGGGGATGAGATACGCCAGGACCGTCCCGGCCGCGTACACCGCACCGCTCCACCGGGCGACCCGCCAGGTGCGAGGCGCCAGCGCGGTGACGGCGAGACCGAGGACGACGGGCGGCCAGATGCGGGCCGGGGGCATCAACTGCTCGCCGGTGAACGGGAAGAGGAGCGTCGTCACGCCTACGACGAAGGCGGGCGGCACGAGCAGGGCCAGGGCCCGCCCCCAGTCCCGTACGAACAGCAGGGCCGCGCCCACGACCACCAGGAACAGGCCCGCCACCGGGCTGGCCATGGTCGCCAGTGCCGCGTACGCCACCGCGAGGGTGATCCGGCGCTCGCGGGTGAGCAGGAGGCAGGCGGCCAGACCGAAGGCGACACCCAGGGCGAAGGTCGTGCGGCCGGAGGCCACGTTGCACCACAGGGCGAGCGAGGCGAGCAGCGCCGGGCCCAGGGGTCTTCGGACCCCGGCCCGGCCGATGAGGACGGCCGCCAGCCAGGACGCGGCGAGCCCGGAGAGGACGGTGACCGTGCGCACACCGAGCGCGGCCATCAAGTACGGCGAGATCAGACTGTAGTTGGCGGTGTGCATCCCGCCGTACCAGAACAGGTTGTACGCCGAACCGCCGTGCCTGGAGGCGAAGCCCGCCCAGGCCTCCTGGGCCGCGAGATCACCGCCGCCGGTGGCGAGGACGAGCCACCACAGGGCGTACAGGGGCAGGGTGGGGGCGGTAGCCAGGAGCGGGACGCGGTGGCGCTCCCAGAGGGTGCGGAAGGATGGCTTCCGGAGTGAGGCCGTGCTTTCGGGCCGGGTGGCGGTGAGTTCGGCAGGGACCACGGTTGCGTAGACGCCGAATCGAACGGATTCGTTCATCGGTTGTCGGCCGACGACAGATTCCGGGTCTCGGGGGAGGCAGGGGCGGGGCGGGGGGATGAGGTGCTCCTGCCTCCCCCGGGTCTGTCAGGCCAGTTCGACCTGGAGATGCTTGACGCCGTTGATCCAGGCCGAGCGCAGCCGGTCCGGGTCGCCCGCCAGGCGCAGGTGGGGCATCGCGTCGGCGATGGCGTTGAAGATGAGGTCGATCTCCAGGACGGCCAGGGACTTGCCGAGGCAGTAGTGCGGGCCTCCGCCGCCGAAGCCGAGATGCGGGTTCGGGTCGCGGGTGATGTCGAAGGCGTCCGGGTTCTCGAAGACCTCGGGGTCGCGGTTGGCGGAGGCGTAGAACACACCCACCCGGTCGCCCTTCTTGATCAGCTTGCCGCCCAGCTCCGTGTCCTGGGTGGCGGTGCGCTGGAAGGAGTTGACCGGGGTCGCCCAGCGGACGATCTCCTCGGCCGCCGTCTCGGGCCGCTCCCTCTTGTACAGCTCCCACTGCTCGGCGTGGGTGAGGAAGGCGTGCATGCCGTGCGTGATGGCGTTACGGGTGGTCTCGTTGCCCGCGACGGACAGCATCAGCACGAAGAAGCCGAACTCGTCGGAGCCGAGGTTGCCTTCGTCCTCGGCGGAGACCAGCGTGGTGACGATGTCCTTGGCGGGGCACTGCTTGCGGTCGGCGGCCATGTTCATCGCGTAGGCGATGAGTTCGGTGGCCGACTCGGCGCCGACCTCCTCGGTGATCGCGTACTCGGGATCGTCGTACGAGATCATCTTGTTGGACCAGTCGAAGATCTTGGCCCGGTCGTCCTGGGGGATGCCGATCAGCTCGGCGATGGCCTGGAGGGGCAGTTCGCAGGCGACCTGGGTGACGAAGTCGAAGGGGCCGGGGTTCGCGCGGGCCTCGGTGACGATCGAGTGCGCCCGGTCGCGCAGGCGCTGCTCCAACGCCCGTATCGCGCGCGGGGTGAAGACCCGCTGCACGATCTGGCGGACCCGGGTGTGCTCGGGCGGGTCCATGTTCAGCAGGATCAGCCGCTGCGCGTCGATCGCGTCGCGCTCGATGTGCTCGTTGAAGCGGATGATCGCGGTGTTGACCCAGGAGGAGAAGAGTTCCGGGTGCGTGGAGACGTACTTGACGTCCGCGTGCCGGGTGACGGCCCAGTACCCCTCGTCCTGGAAGCCGGCCAGATTGCCCGGCTGCGGGATCCAGCGCACCGGTTCGGCCCGGCGCAGCTCGGCGTACTCCGGGAAGGGGACGCGGTGTCGGAGGAGGTCGGGGTCGGTGAAGTCGAACCCGTCGGGAAGCGCTGGACAGGGCATGGCGGCTCCAGCCATTGGCCAACTCGGGGCGGTGATCTGACGGCCCATCAGTTATCGCGCAACGTAACGGCGGGCCCCGAAGACTGCAAGACCCTTGCGGTGATGGGCGTCACATCAGCAGACTGCACACAGAACTAGAACACGTACTAGTTGTCGGATCTAGTTGCAGGTCTCGTTGTCAGGTCTGCTGGTTCTGGACGAGAGGACCGCCCCCCATGGCCGCCGAACCCGTGATCGTCGAAGCCGTCCGCACCCCCATTGGCAAGCGCGGCGGCGCGCTGGCCAATCTGCACCCCGCCTACCTCCTGGGCGAGACCTACCGTGAACTCCTCGGCCGCACCGGCATCCCCGCCGACTGCGTCGAGCAGATCGTCGGCGGTACGGTCACCCACGCCGGCGAGCAGTCCATGAACCCCGCGCGCACGGCCTGGCTCACGATGGGTCTGCCGTACGAGACGGCGGCGACGACCGTCGACTGCCAGTGCGGGTCCTCGCAGCAGGCCTCGCACATGAGCGCGAACATGATCGCGGCCGGGGTCATCGACGTCGGTATCTCCTGCGGCGTCGAGGCGATGTCCCGGGTGCCGCTGGGCTCCGGCTCCAAGCACGGCCCCGGCAAGCCGTTCCCGGACGAGTGGAACGTGGACCTGCCCAACCAGTTCGAGGCGGCGGAGCGGATCGCGCGTCATCGGGGGCTGACGCGGGAGAACGTCGACTCGCTGGGGCTGCTGTCGCAGGAACGGGCCGCCGTCGCGTGGGCCGAGGAGCGGTTCAAGCGGGAGACGTTCGCGGTGCAGGTGCCGACGACCGAGGACGAGCAGCGCGCGGGCCAGGGCATGTGGCGCCTCGTGGACCGGGACGAGGGGCTCCGCGACACCTCCATGGAGGCGCTGGCCCGACTGAAGCCGGTCATGCCGACCGCCGTCCATACGGCTGGCAACTCGTCCCAGATCAGCGACGGCGCCGCGGCCATCATGTGGGCGTCGAAACGGATGGCACGGGCACTGAAGCTGCGCCCGCGTGCGCGGATCGTGGCGCAGGCGCTGGTCGGCGCCGACCCGCACTTCCACCTCGACGGTCCGATCGACGCGACGAAAGCGGTACTGGGCAAGGCGGGGATGTCCCTGAGGGACATCGACCTCGTCGAGATCAACGAGGCCTTCGCCTCCGTGGTGTTGAGCTGGGCCCAGGTCTTCGAGCAGAGCCTGGAGAAGGTCAACGTGAACGGCGGTGGAATCGCGCTGGGGCATCCGGTGGGGGCGACGGGGGCGCGGCTGATCACGACGGCACTTCATGAACTGGAGCGTGCGGACAAGGAGTTCGCGCTGGTGACCATGTGCGCCGGTGGCGGGCTGGCCACCGGCACGATCATTCAGCGGTTGTAGTCGACGTCCAGGTGACGAAGGTAGTGAACGCGGCGGGGTCGAGGGTGAGGATCGGCCCCGCAGGGTTCTTGGAGTCGCGGATGGCGATGCAGTGGGTGGCTTCGGCGATTTCGACGCAGGAGCCACCCTGGTCGCCGCTGTACGTGGACTTGCGCCAGGCGAGGAGCCCGATCGGCGCGCATTCGACGCAATCGCCGCCCTGGTCGCTGCTGTAGCTGGACTTACGCCAGTTGCTCTCCATAGCGGTCCTCCATCACGCGCCGGATCAGCTCCGCCGAGTCTTTTAGCGAGAGTGCGGCGGCTTGAAGATGATCGTAACGGAGCGAGCAGTCCTTGACGGTGTCCGGGTTGGCGGTGGGGTGCCCGCTGCCGTAGCCCTCCGTGTAGACGATGGTCGGATCGCTGGGAAAGCGGTAGAGGTTGAACGAGCCTGTCAGCCCCGCATGCGCCCCTGCCGTGAACGGCAGCACCTGGATGTTGATGAGCGGGTTGCTCTCGAAGGACAGCAGGTGAGCGAGTTGCTCGCGCATGACCTCGCGGCTGCCGATCTCCTGATGCAACGCCGCCTCGCTGAGGATCATCCAGAAGACCGGCGGCTCCTCCTTCTCGAAGATGCGCTGACGGGCGAGTCGTACCGCCGTGCGGTCGTCGAGGTTGGTTTCGTCGAGTACGCCGAGAACTGCGCGGACGTAGCCCTTGGTCTGGAGGAGACCGTGGACCATGTGCGTCTGGAAGGTGCAGATTTCGACGGCCCGGACTTCGAGCTCGGCCACCTGCTGAAACCAGGCCGGAAGTTGACTGCGCATCACCAGGACGACCAGCCGGGACAGTAACCCGCCCGTCCCCAGAGCCGCGTCCGCGCGGTCGCTGAACTCCGGTGTCGGGAGTTTCCGGGCGGTCTCGATCTGGCCCACCAGCGACCCGGTGTAGTTGACGATGTCACCCAACTGGCGCTGAGTGAGACCGGCGGCCTCTCGATACCGCCGCAACTCGAAGCCGTAGTAGTCGAGAGGCGAGGCCCCCGGATCCAGAACGTTGACGTGCGTCACGAAGTGCCCCCACTCCAGAGCATGTTGTATCCGGCCTGTAGCCCAGAGTAGTTGCGCGAGGTCAGGCTCGTACCGTGAACGAATACATTCCCCCTACTCTCGCCACGCCCCACACGGTTCAGTACGCCATGAACCTCACCGTCGGTGAGCATTCGGCGCGGCACATCCGCCGCATCGTGCGCTCGCTGCTGGCCGACTGGGAGGTGCCGGAGCTGTACGACGCGGTGGCGCTGGGTGTGACGGAGCTGGTCGCCAATGTCGTACGCCATGTCCCGGACCGCCGCTGCCGGGTGGTCATGCTGCGGCAGGGGGCCGGGGTGCGGGTGGAGGTGGCGGACGGGTGTGCGGAAGTCCCGTGCATGCAGGGCGGGTTGCCGTCGGACTCGGAGGGCGGGCGGGGGCTGGTGCTGCTCTGTGAGGTGGCCGACAAGTGGGGGGTTGATCGGCGGTGTGGGGGTGGGAAGACGGTGTGGTTCGAGTGCGGGGAGGCTGCCTGCTTGGCCGTTGAGAGGGCGACGGAATGACCGGTGCGCCGCTTCCACTCCGGCGAGATCGCGAATGCGTGGTCCTTGTTCGAGGCGGTGTACCGGGACTCGTACCACCCCGTGGTGAGGTAACTGGCGCGCAGGCCGGCCCCGGAGCTCGTCAAATGAAACCGCACCCGTGCGGACACGGGTGCGGTTCTCTGCGCGTGGGTGGCTCGGCTCAGTACCAGCCGTTGGCCTGCCAGAAGTTCCAGGCGCCGCAGGGGCTGCCGTAGCGGTCCTTCATGTAGTCGACGCCCCACTTGATCTGGGTGGCGGGGTTGGTCTTCCAGTCGGAGCCGGCGGAGGCCATCTTCGAGCCGGGGAGGGCCTGGACGAGGCCGTATGCGCCGGACGAGGCGTTGGTGGCGTTCACGTTCCAGTCGCTCTCGTTGTCGACGATGTTGGAGAAGCACTGGTACTGGGCCGAGTCGCCGATCATCTTCTTCGCGGTCGCCTGGGCCGAGGACGCCTCGGCGGCCTGAGCGGGCGCCGCGGCGAAGATCGCACCGGCGGCGGCAGCTGCCACGGCGGTACCGGCGAGGGCCTTCTTCGGGGTGGCGATGCTGCGGAGGAAGGAAGTGGCGGACAAGGCGGTGACCTTTCGTCGGGGGCGGTGTGGCCGCGGCATGTCGGAACCACACGGTGTGTGGCGGGGACATGCGTCGGCGCCGAGGCCCGTGGGGCTCGTCGGCGCCGTGCGACGTCATCCAGAGAAACAGGCTCGGCAGGGGTCCGCAATGCCCCCTTTTGCTAGTTGTGGTCGTATGTGGGGTACACGCTTCTCGTGTGATGTGGCTCTCAATGTGCAGGTCGGGGGCTGTTTTGGCGTGGACATGGCGTCCGGAATGTCCAACTAGGTCGGATCGTAGGTGATGTGGGTCATGTGGGGTGGTTCACCGCTGCGGTGACAGGGTGTTCCTTGAGGCTTACGCAGTGGGTTGGTCGAATGTGACCGGCGCCTCGAAAGCCGCCCTCCTCGTGGCTCGGCGGAGCGCCTTGAGGATCGCCGGGCCGAGAGTCAGGGTCAGCACGACCGTCACCAGGGCTCGGCCCAGGTCCCAGCCGAGGGAGGTGGCCAGGCAGTAGACGACGAAGCGGGCGAGGTTGGTGCCAACGCCCGCGTCGGGGTCGTAGGCGATGTTGGAGGCCTGTTCCTTCAGGAAGGGCCAGCCCGCGAGGTTCGTCAGCGCGCCGTAGGCGAAGGCGGCGAGGAAGCCGTACGCGGCGATCAGCAGGAGTTCCGCGCGGCCCCGGAGCCTGTCCTGGCCCGGGAGCAGGCCCGCGCCCATCGTGAACCAGCCCATCGCCAGCATCTGGAACGGCATCCATGGCCCGACTCCACCCGTGAGCAGGGCCGACGCGAACATGCTCAGCGAGCCGAGCACGAAGCCGAAGCCCGGGCCGAGGACGCGGCCGCTGAGCAGCATCAGGAAGAACATCGGCTCGATGCCGGCCGTACCCGCGCCGAGGGGGCGGAGGGCTGCGCCCGTCGCCGCGAGTACGCCGAGCATCGCCACCGCCTTCGGGCCCAGGCCGGACTCCGAGATCGTCGCCGCTACGACCGCGACCAAGAGGATCAGCAGCGCCGCGAAGAGCCACGGGGCGTCCTGGGCGTGCGCGCTCGCCTGGGATTCGGGCGGGGCGAAGAGGGGCCAGCCGATGGCGCCCAGGCCGACCGCGCTGACGAGGATCAGGGCGGCTATGGATCGGGGGCCCAGGCGGATGGGGCGGGACTGGGGGGTTGGCTGCGGGGTCATGCGAGGGCCTGCTTGACCTGGGCGACCGTCAGCCAGTGCTGGGGGGCGAGGATCTTGGTGACCTGGGGGGCGAAGGAGGGGGACGACACCACGACGTCTGCTGTGGGGCCGTCTGCGATTACCTCTCCCTCTGCGAGCAGGAGCACTCGGTTGGCCAGTTCTGCGGCCAGTTCCACGTCGTGGGTGGCCAGGACTATGGCGTGGCCCTCTGCCGCGAGTGCGCGCAGGACCTTGATCAGGCGGGCCTTCGCCGCGTAGTCGAGGCCTCGGGTCGGTTCGTCGAGGAGGAGCAGGGGTGGGCGGGCGGTCAGGACGACGGCCAGTGCGAGCGCGAGGCGCTGGCCTTCCGAGAGGTCTCGGGGGTGGGTGTCGTCTGTGACGCCGGGGAGGAGGTCGGTGACGAGGGTGCGGCACGTGCCGGGGGCTGCGCCGGCGTCCGTGTCGGCTGCGGTGCATTCGGCGGCGACTGTGTCTGCGTAGAGGAGGTCCAGCGGTTCTTGGGGTACGAGGCCTACTTGGCGGACGAGGGTGGAGGGCGGGGTGCGGTGGGGGGTTACGCCGCCTACTTGGACTGTGCCCTTGGTGGGTTCGAGCAGGCCGACCAGCGCGTTGAGCAGGGTGGATTTTCCGGCGCCGTTTCGGCCCATCAGGGCGATGGTTTCGCCGGGGATGATGGTGAGGTCGACTTTGCGCAGGGCGCGGACCGCTCCGCGGGTGATGGCGAGGGCTTTTACTTCGGCTGCGTAAGGGGATTGGGGGGCGGGCTGAAGGTCGGGGGTGCGGTGGAACCAGCGGCGGGGGGTGGCGCCCAGTGGGGTGGGGGCTGCGGTTTGTGGGCGGCTGCGGGCTGTCTGTGGCTGGTCGCGCAGTTCCCCGCGCCCCTTGAGGGAGTTGACGTCCCACTTGTTGAGCTGTTCCCGCAAGTCCGCTGACCTTCGCCGTGCGTCCCGCACCGTCAGGGGGAGGGGGCTCCAGCCCGCCAGGCGGCCCAGGTCCACCACCGGTGGGGTCACCGGGGAGATCGCCATTACGTCTGCCGGGGTGCCGAGGACCGGGGCCGCGCCCGGTGATGGGAGCAGGGCTACCTGGTCGGCGTACTGGATGACCCGTTCCAGCCGGTGTTCGGCCAGCAGGATTGTTGTGCCCAGGTCGTGGACCAGGCGTTGGAGGACTGCCAGGACTTCTTCCGCTGCTGCGGGGTCCAGGGCTGAGGTGGGTTCGTCGAGGATGAGGACCTGGGGGTGGGGGGTGAGGACCGAGCCGATCGCCACGCGCTGCTGTTGGCCGCCGGAGAGGGTCGCTATCGGGCGGTTGCGGAGGTCGGCCAGTCCCAGGAGGTCGAGGGTTTCCTCCACCCTGCGGCGCATGACGTCCGGGGCCAGGCCCAAGGACTCCATTCCGTAGGCGAGTTCGTCCTCGACGGTGTCCGTCACGAAGTGGGACAGCGGGTCCTGGCCCACCGTGCCCACGATGTCGGCCAGTTCGCGGGGTTTGTGGGTGCGGGTGTCCCGGCCGGCCACCGTGACCCGGCCGCGGAGGGTGCCGCCGGTGAAGTGGGGGACGAGGCCGCTGACCGCGCCCAGGATCGTGGACTTGCCCACGCCGGACGGGCCCACGAGCAGGACGAGTTCGCCCTCCGGGACCTCGAAGTCGACGTTCTGGACGGTGGGTTCGCTCTGGCCGTCGTACGTCACGGAGACGTTCTCGAAGCGGATCACGACGGCTCCTTCGGGGTGGGGGCGAGGGCGGCCGGGAGCAGGCCGAGGAGGATCGCTGCCGCTGGCCAGAGGGGGAGGGTGGGGGCGGTCAGGGGGATGACGCCCGGTTCGAGGGCGGCGGGATCCTTCGACGCGGCCAGGAACATGAGCGCCGCCACCGCTGTGCCGGAGGCCGTGACCAGCCAGGCCCGGGCGTCCCAGGGGTCCGGGCGGTAGCGGGTGCGGGTGGCTCGGCGGCCGCCCAGGCGTAGGCCGATGAGGGCCGCGGTGAGACCGGTGAGGAGGACGGGGAGGCCGTACGCGCCGCCTTCCGCCGTCAGTACGCCGTAGGTGCCCGCGCAGACTCCGAGGAGTCCGCCGAGGGTGAGGGCGGTGGTGGTACGGCGTACGGCTGGGGGGACGTCGGCGGTGCGGCCGTAGCCTCTCGCGTCCATGGCGGCGGCCAGCGCGACCGAGCGTTCCAGGGCGCCTTCCAGGACGGGGAGGCCTACCTGGAGCAGGCCTCGGATTCCATTGTCCGGGCGGCCCCTCAGACGGCGGGCGGCTCGTAGGCGCTGGACGTCCGCGATCAGGTTCGGGGCGAAGGTGAGGGCGACCACTACCGCCACGCCCATCTCGTACAGGGCGCCCGGGAGGCATTTGAGGAGGCGGGTGGGGTTGGCCAGGGCGTTCGCGGCGCCAACGCAGATCAGGAGCGTGGCGAGCCGCAGCGCGTCGTAGAGGGCGAAGACGATCCCCTCCGCGTGTACTCGGCCGCCTATGCGGATGCCTTGGGCCCAGTCGGGGAGGGGGATTTCGGGGAGGGTGACGAGGGTGTGGGTGCCGGGGATGGGGGAGCCGAGGAGGATGGCGAAGGCCAGGCGGATGAGGACTACGGCCAGGGCGAGTTTGAGGAAGGCGTTGTAGGAGCGGGACCAGGGGGTGTTCTGGCGGCAGGTCGTTACCACGTACGCGGATGTCGCTATGAGGAGGGTCAGGAGGAGGGGGTTGGTGGTGCGGGTTGCTGCGGTACCGAGGGCCAGGGCCCAGAGCCACCAGGCGCCGGGGTGCAGGGGTGCGCGGGGTTGGGGCTGGGTGGGATGCCCGCCAGGCGCCCGCATCCTGGCCATCACGCCCGCCGTCGGCGCGCCTGCCAGATCGCCGCCGCTCCCAAGGTTGCTACGCCCGCCGCACCTGCCCACAGGCCCACGGACGGGTTGTCGTTCTTCTTCGTGTTCTTGTTCGTCGTCTTCGCGACCTGCTCTCCGCAACCCGCGCTCGGGTAGCCCGCGATCGCGCAGAGCAGGGCGTTCGAGTCGTAGCGGAGGGGTTTGGCAACCGAGGCCAGGGCCTCTGCCGTCGTCGCGTCCTCCGCCACCCGGGCGCAGGCCGTGCGGAGCTTCGGTGGGGTTTCTCCTGACGGGGACTCCGACTTCGTGCCGAAGTCGATTACCAGGGCCACTCTCTTCCGGCCGTCCTGCGCGGGCGTTCTCGCGCAGACCGTGCCGAAGTTCGCCGTGCTGCGTGGGGTCGCCGCGTCCGACGAGTCCTCGCTCAGGGTGAAGCGGAAGCCCTGGACGTCACCGTCGGAGGGGACCGCCATGGAGGGGCCCTGGGTGGCGTACATCCAGGACGAGCCCTCGCGGTCCCAGAAGGACCAGTAGCGGTAACTGGCGGCCTGGGCCGAGGGCGTGGCCGCACACAGGGCGAGTGTGGCCAGCAGCAGCGCGCCGGCGCGGCGGATCACAGCTGCTGCCCCTTGTTGCGGCTGCTGATCAGGAAGCCGACGCCGATGCCCGCGACCAGGCCGACGCCGATGATCCACCAGACGCTGACGCCACCGTCGTCCTCGTCCTTCTTCTCCTCGGCCGGCGCGGTGGCCTTCGGCTCCGGGCCCGTCGCGTTGAGCTGCTTCACCAGGTCCGTGCCGCCGAAGTCGCGCGGGTCGGCGCCCGCCACGGAGGCGGCGAGGATCAGCTGGGCGTAGGCCGCGGGGCCGTTCTGCTTCGCCCAGTCCGCGGAGTTCTGCTCCAGCCACGTCAGCGGCTGCTGCGCCGCCTTCGGACCGCCCGTCACGGCCAGCGCGACGACCGCGTCGGCGGTGTTGCCGTAGTCCGGCCGGTCCTCGGCGCCGGCGAGGGCGGACTTCAGGTAGCCGTCCTTCTTCACCGACTCGGCCAGGTAGGACGCGCCGTTGGTCGCGGCCTGCTCCGGAGTGAGGTCGGAGGCGTCGGTGCAGACGGGGTCCGCGGACTCACCTGCGGCCCTCGCCGTCACCATGCTCATGTCCAGGGCCCCGACCACCGCCGCCGCGGTCGCGTCGGCGTTGGCGGTCAGCTTGCCCTTCTTGTCCGGCTGGTAGGCGAAGGCACCCGAGTCGGTACAGGGCAGGGCAAGGTCCAGCAGGGCGTCGTACGGCGACTTGCCGTCCTTCTTGACGTCCTCGGAGTCGCCCCAGGTGTTGAGTGCGCCGATCACCACCGCCGTGGAGTTCGCGTCGCTCGGCCCGCCGGGCAGGTAACCCCAGCCGCCGTCCTTGTTCTGCACGGACTTCAGCCAGGTCACCGCCTTCTTGATCGGGACCTCCTGCTCACCGACGGCGGACAGGGCCTGAACCGCCGCGGCCGTGCTGTTGGTGTCGGCCATGACCTTGGCGTCACAGGCCGTGGCGGGCTCGGCGCGGAAGGCCGCGAACGCCCCATTCGCGCACTGCTGCCCGACCAGCCAGTTGATGGCCTTCGCGGCGGGCTTCACGTCCACCCGGAACTGGGCGATCAGCGCCAGGGACTGCCGCCAGACACCGTCGTACGTCGGGTCCGTGGTGCCGTAAAGACCGGAGGGGATCGCCACGG
This sequence comes from Streptomyces sp. P17, assembly GCF_032436805.1. Lineage (NCBI taxonomy): Bacteria > Bacillati > Actinomycetota > Actinomycetes > Kitasatosporales > Streptomycetaceae > Streptomyces > Streptomyces sp. P17. The sequence continues at coordinate 56,885 of NZ_JAVRBF010000033.1, forward strand.
ACGGCGACGGGGACGGGGACGCGGCCATGACGGGCGTGGCCGTGCCGATCACTGCGGTGGCGGCCAGGACCGCGGCGCTGCGGCGGACGTTCATGATCGGCGGGTGCCTCTCCCTGATGGGAGCCGGGCAGCACGGGACGACCCCGGGCGGCTCGGCTCCGTAGACCTCGACGGTGCCGTACGGCGGCGGGCTGCCGACGCACGTGAGCCGTTCACGTACCGCGCGGGGCAGTCCGGCTCGCAGCGCTGGGCTGCTCACGGTTGCGGGTCAGCGCCGGATTTGCACCGGCTTCCCCCCGTACGGGTGTGATGACGACGCCGCCACTCTACCGGCCCGTAGGGAAGCGGCCGGGGGGACGGGGTACGTTCGCGCATGGGGATCACGGGGAAGATGATCGGCTCGGGGCGGGCGTCCGCAACCCCCTCGTTTACGAGGGGGAGGAGTCACGATCCCGTACTACACCCTCATACGGCCGTGTACGTCACCGGATCGCTTCCCGTCACCGCCTCCGCCCTCCCCAGCTTCACCAGCCGGCGCAGATGCGACTCGGCCTCCGACACCGCGATGTTCCTTGATCCGTAGGGGATTTGGTCCCAGGGCCGGTTCCACTCCATGCGCTCGGCGAGCTGCCAGGCGGTGAGGGGCTCGCGGAGGAGGGAGAGGAGGTCGGTGAGGCGGGTCTCGTGGTGGACGAGGAGGGCTCGTACGCGTCCCGCCGCATCCGTGAACGCGTGCTGGTGGGCCGGGAGGATCTCGGCGGGGGACAGACGGGCTACGCGTTCGAGGGAGTCGAGGTAGTCGCCGAGGGGGTCGGTGACGGTGGTGTCGTCGGGGTCCTCGTACAGGCCGATGTGCGGGGTGATCTCCGGGAGTACGTGGTCGCCGGAGAACAGGCGCCCGTGGCCGGGGAGTTGGGCGGGGTGCGCCTCCTCCAGATGCAGGCAGACATGGCCCGGTGTGTGGCCCGGGGTCCAGATCGCGCGCAGGCGGCGGCCGGGGAGGTCGAGGAGTTCGCCCGGGACGATCTCCCGGTCCGGCAGGGCGGGCGAGAGGCCGGGCAGGGTACGGCGGCGGGCGCCGCGCAGGGGCGCCACATGCTCCTCCGGGGCGCCGGCCGCCGTGAGCTTCGCCGCCATGTACGTGAACCAGCGCTCGGGTTCGGCCGATCGCGTACGGCGCACGATCGCCGTGTCCGCCTCATGCATCGCGATCCAGGCACCGGAGGCCTCACGCACCTTGCCGGACAGGCCGTGGTGGTCGGGGTGATGGTGGGTGACCACCACCCCGTGGACCTCCGCGACCGCGGTACCGCAGGCCGCCAGCCCCGCGGTGAGGGTGTCCCAGGAGCCCGGATCGTCCCATCCGGTGTCGACCAGCACCGGGCCCCGGTCGGTGTCGACGACGTAGACGAGGGTGTGGCCGAGGGGATTGTCCGGGATGGGGACCTCGATGGACCGGACGCCCCCGCCGTGATCGTACGTCTTCGTCATCTGCCCCTCCGCGTCGCGGTCATTGCCCACTATAACTAGAACTGGTATCAGTTCTGAGGCAGCGTCAGAAACAGTGCTCAGCTCCGCAGGAGGCGTCGGCCATGACCGAGCTCGTGGAACACGGACAGCTGTTCATCGGCGGGGAGTTGACCGATCCCCTGGGGAAGGACTTCATCGAAGTCGTCTCGCCGCATACCGAGGAGGTCATAGGGCGGGTGCCGCACGCGTCCGCCGGTGATGTGGACCGGGCCGTCGCGGTGGCGCGGAAGGCCTTCGACGAAGGGCCCTGGCCGCGGATGTCGCTCGACGAGCGGATCGAGGTCGTCGGGCGGATCAAGGACGCCATCGCCGTACGGCACGAGGAGATCGCCCGGATCATCTCCTCCGAGAACGGCTCGCCGTACTCCTGGAGCCTCCTCGCGCAGGCGCTCGGCGCGATGATGGTGTGGGACTCCGCCATCACCGTCGCGCGGAACTTCACCTACGAGGAGCACCGCGACGGAGTCCTCGGCAAGATCCTCGTGCGGCGCGAGCCCGTCGGGGTGGTGGCGGCCGTGGTCCCCTGGAACGTCCCGCAGTTCGTGGCCGCCGCCAAGCTCGCGCCCGCGCTGCTGACCGGCTGCACGGTCGTCCTCAAGCCGTCGCCCGAGTCGCCGCTGGACGCCTACCTCCTCGCGGAGATCACGAAGGAGGCCGGGCTGCCGGAGGGGGTGCTCTCCATCCTCCCGGCCGACCGTGAGGTCAGTGAGTACCTCGTCGGGCACCCCGGCATCGACAAGGTCTCCTTCACCGGGTCGGTCGCCGCGGGCAAGCGCGTGATGGAGGTCGCCGCGCGGAATCTGACCCGCGTGACCCTGGAGCTGGGCGGCAAGTCCGCCGCGGTCGTGCTGCCGGACGCGGACGTCGACACCGCCGTGGCGGGGATCGTCCCGGCGGCCTGGATGAACAACGGCCAGGCCTGTGTGGCCCAGACCCGCATCCTGCTGCCGCGCTCCCGCTACGACGAGTTCGCCGAGGCCCTCGCCGCCGCCGCGAACGCCCTCGTCGTCGGCGACCCGCTGGACCCGGCGACCCAGGTCGGCCCGCTGGTCGCCCAGCGTCAGCAGCGGCGCAACCTCGACTACATCCGCATCGGACAGGAGGAAGGCGCCAAGATCCTCACCGGCGGCGGGCGTCCGCCGGGCCTGGACAAGGGCTGGTACGTCGAGCCGACCCTCTTCGGCGATGTCGACAACTCCATGCGGATCGCGAGGGAGGAGATCTTCGGGCCCGTGATCTGCCTCCTCCCCTACGGCGACGAGACCGAGGCCGTGAAGATCGCCAACGACTCCGAGTACGGGCTCAGCGGCAGCGTCTGGACGGCCGACGTCGAGCGCGGCATCAAGGTCGCCCGCCAGGTCCGTACCGGCACCTACTCGGTCAACACCTTCAGCCTCGACATGTTCGGCCCGTTCGGCGGCTACAAGAACTCCGGGCTCGGCCGGGAGTTCGGGCCCGAGGGGTACGGCGAGTATCTCGAACACAAGATGATCCATCTCCCCGCGGGCTGGGAGGGGTAGGGAGGATGGGAGACCGCTGGCACGTCGAGGTCGACCGGTCGGTGTGCATCGGCTCGGCCCAGTGCGTCCACCGGGCACCCGACGGATTCCGCCTCGACACCGCCCGCCAGTCCCACCCGGCCGAGCCGGAGACGGACGCCAACGAGGAGATCCTGGCGGCGGCGGAGACCTGCCCGGTGGAGGCGATCGCGATCACGCTGCTGGGGAGCGGGGAGCCGGTCTTTCCGCCGGAGGATTAGGGGATATTTTTCCCTTTTCATCACGTGGTGGGCGTTCTATTCTGGAGGTAGGCCTACGGGACGAGTGAGGGAGTCCGAACCGTTGTAGCCGACTCGGCGGAAAGCAACAGCTGGACGCTTACGCCGGCGCCGACGTCGACGGTCCGGGCTGAGAGGCCAGAAGGCAGCAGTCGGGCCGGATGGCGACCCCCAGAACCTGATCCGGGTCATACCGGCGCAGGGAACCCGTCTCGTAGGTCATTCATGTGTCCGTGGGGGCCGTGAGGTCGATCAGACGGCATACCGTCTCGATGTCGATCTTCACCTGGGCGATGGAGGCGCGGCCGGACAGCCAGGTGATCAGCGCCGAGTGCCAGGTGTGCTCGATGACGCGGACCGCGGACAGCTGCTCGGGCGTCGGGTTCTCCTGGCCCATCGCGTCCAGGATGATCACGGTCGTCTGCCGGGAGACCTGGTCCACCTCGGGCGACACACTGCGGTCCGCGAAGGTCAGCGCGCGGACCATGGCGTCGGCCAGGTGCGGCTCGCGCTGCAGGGCCCGGAAGGCGCGCATCAGGGTCTCCGCGACCCGCTCCGCCGCCGTGTCGCCCGCGGGCGGCTTCTTCCGCAGCGTGCCGTGCATGTGCTCCAGCTGATCCTGCATCGTGGCGACCAGCAGATGGATCTTGGAGGGGAAGTAGCGGTAGAGCGTGCCGAGCGCCACCTGCGACGACTCCGCGACCTCCCGCATCTGCACCGCGTCGAAACCGCCCCGGCTGGCCAACTGCGCGCTCGCGTGCAGGATGCGGCGGCGGCGCGCCTCCTGTCGCTCGGTGAGAGGCGGGGTGACGGGTCTCGCGGTACTGGCTGCCACCTTGTCCACCTTGTTCCCCTCGCCGTGGCGCGACCGTGGCGTGAATCACCTGATCCACTGCTCACGCCGCCTCTACCTGCCGGTAGATTCGGAGCCTCTTGAACGATCAAGTCTGTAACTTGTTCTAGATTAGCGTCCCGGCGTAATCTCGCGGGACAGTGCAGGGAGAAGGGGGCCCAGAGTGACCGCTGAGGCCAGTCGGACGGGTTCCCCCAAGGAGCCCGCCGCGGACGGCGAGCGACCTCTCGACATCGCGCTTCTCACCTATAAAGGGAACCCGTTCTGCGGCGGCCAGGGCGTCTACGTCCGCCACCTCTCCCGCGAACTGGCCCGCCTCGGCCACCGCGTCGAGGTCATCGGCTCCCAGCCCTACCCGGTCCTCGACGAGGGCGTCCCGCTCACCGAGCTGGCCAGCCTCGACCTGTACCGCCAGCCCGACCCCTTCCGCACCCCGCGGCGCGGCGAGTACCGCGACTGGATCGACGCCCTGGAAGTGGCCACCATGTGGACCGGCGGCTTCCCCGAGCCGCTGACCTTCTCCCTGCGCGCCCGCCGCCATCTGCGCGCCCGGCGCGGCGAGTTCGACGTCGTCCACGACAACCAGACGCTGGGGTACGGCTTGTTGGGAGACGTGGGCGCCCCCCTCGTCACCACCATCCACCACCCCATCACCGTGGACCGGCAGTTGGAGCTGGACGCGGCCGAGGGCCGGCGCCGCCGGTACTCGGTGCGCCGCTGGTACGCCTTCACCCGGATGCAGAAGCGCGTCGCCCGCCGGCTGCCGTCCGTCCTCACCGTCTCCGGCACCTCCCGCGCCGAGATCGTCGACCACCTCGGGGTGCGCGAGGACCGTATCCACGTCGTCCACATCGGCGCCGACACCGACCTGTTCAAGCCGGACCCGTCGGTGGCGGTCGTACCCGGCCGGATCGTCACGACCTCCAGCGCCGACGTCCCCCTCAAGGGACTCGTCTTCCTCGTCGAGGCGCTCGCGAAGGTCCGCACCGAACACCCCGACGCCCACCTCGTCGTCGTCGGCAAGAAGCCCGCCGAGGGTCCGGTCGCGCAGGCGATCGAGCGGTACGGCCTCGAAGGCGCCGTCGAGTTCGTCAAGGGCATCTCGGACGCCGAACTGGTCGACCTGGTCCGCTCGGCGCAGGTCGCCTGCGTGCCCTCGCTGTACGAGGGCTTCTCCCTGCCCGCCGCCGAAGCCATGGCCACGGGCACGCCCCTGCTCGCGACGACCGGCGGGGCGATCCCGGAGGTGGCCGGCGCGGACGGCGAGACGTGTCTGGCGGTACCGCCCGGCGACGCGGGCGCGCTGGCCGCCGGTCTGAGCCGGCTCCTCGGTGACCCCGAACTCCGGGCGCGACTCGGCCGGTCCGGGCGCGAGCGCGTGCTGGAGCGGTTCACATGGGCGCGAGCGGCGGAGGGCACGGTGGCGCACTACCGCGAGGCGATCGCCCGCTCCACGGCCCCGGACAGCGACGCACCCGCACCCTCGGCAGGCGCCACACCCCCGACCACCGCGAGTACCACCGGCGTCTATTCCGAAAGCAGGGCCACGTGCTGACCGTCGACTTCTCCCGGTTCCCGCTCGCCCCGGGCGACCGCGTGCTGGACCTCGGCTGCGGCGCCGGGCGGCACGCGTTCGAGTGCTACCGGCGCGGCGCCCAGGTCGTCGCGCTGGACCAGAACGGCGAGGAGATCCGCGAGGTCGCGAAGTGGTTCGCGGCGATGAAGGAGGCGGGCGAGGCCCCCGAGGGCGCCACCGCGACGGCGATGGAGGGCGACGCGCTCGCCCTCCCCTTCCCCGACGAGTCCTTCGACGTCGTCATCATCTCCGAGGTCATGGAGCACATCCCGGACGACAAGGGCGTACTCGCCGAGATGGTCCGGGTGTTGAAGCCCGGCGGCCGGATCGCCATCACCGTCCCGCGCTACGGCCCCGAGAAGGTCTGCTGGGCGCTGTCCGACGCCTACCACGAGGTCGAGGGCGGCCACATCCGCATCTACAAGGCGGACGAGCTGCTGGAGAAGATCCGCGAGGCGGGCCTGAAGCCGTACGGCACCCATCACGCGCACGCGCTGCACTCGCCGTACTGGTGGCTGAAGTGCGCGTTCGGCGTCGACAACGACAAGGCGCTGCCGGTGCGGGCGTACCACAAGCTGCTGGTCTGGGACATCATGAAGAGGCCACTCGCCACCCGGGTCGCCGAACAGGCGCTGAACCCGCTGATCGGCAAGAGCTTCGTGGCGTACGCGACCAAGCCGCACCTGCCTCAGGTGGCCACCTCGTGACCACTCCCCGGACAGAACACCTCGTCCTGCCCGGGGTCCTCACCGCCGAGCAGGCCACCGCGACCGTGGCCGGACTGCTCGCCGTGCAGCGGGAGGACGGCGCGATCCCGTGGTTCCGAGGGCATCACCTCGACCCCTGGGACCACGTCGAAGCGGCCATGGGTCTGGACGCCGCGGGCGAGCACGAGGCCGCCGAGCGGGGATACGAGTGGCTCGCGCGGCACCAGAACGAGGACGGCTCCTGGTACGCGGCGTACCAGGACGGAGCGTTCGACGATGTCACCGACCGGGGCCGGGAGACGAACTTCGTCGCCTACATCGCCGTAGGCGTGTGGCACCACTACCTCTCCACCGGCGACGACACGTTCCTGGACCGCATGTGGCCGACCGTCTTCGCGGCGACCGAGTTCGTGCTGAAGCTCCAGCAGCCGGGCGGCGAGATCGGCTGGCGGCGCGACGACGACGGTACGGCGACCACGGACGCGCTGCTGACGGGATCCTCCTCGATCCACCATGCCCTGCGGTGCGCGCTCGCCATCGCCGAGCAGCGGGAAGAGCCCCAACCGGACTGGGAGTTGGCGGCGGGAGCCCTTCGCCACGCCATCCGCCGTCACCCCGAGCGGTTCCTGGACAAGGACCGCTACTCGATGGACTGGTACTACCCGGTGCTGGGCGGCGCGCTCACCGGCGCGGAGGCCAAGGCCCGCATCGAGGAGTCCTGGGACCGCTTCGTCGTGCCCGGGCTCGGGGTGCGGTGCGTCGTCCCCAACCCGTGGGTGACGGGCGGCGAATCGGCCGAACTCGCCCTCGCGCTGTGGGCGATGGGCGAGTCCGACCGGGCGCTGGACATCCTCCAGTCCATCCAGCACCTGCGCGACGAGGAGACCGGCCTGTACTGGACGGGCTACGTCTTCGACGACGACGCGATCTGGCCGAGGGAACTCACGACCTGGACCGCGGGCTCGCTCCTGCTCGCGGTCGCGGCACTGGGCGGCGACGAGGCGACCTGCCAGGTGTTCGGCGGGGATCGTCTGCCGATGGGGTTGGATCCGGACTGCTGCGCCTGAGAGCACGGGCAGTGCTGTCGTGTGGCGAGTGCGGGCGGACTGTGGCTGGTCGCGCAGTTCCCCGCGCCCCTTGGGCACGGGGCGTGACCTCAGTGGCGATGTACCCGGTTCGCGATCGCGTGTCCGACGAACAGGTACACCACCGCCGCCAGGCCATAGCCGGCGACGACCCTGGCCCACTGCTCGTCGAACGTGAACAGGTCGTACGACCAGCCGGCGAGCCAGCGCGCTGCGTCATGGATGAACTGCACGAAGTCGTTCGCACGGTTCGCGTCCAGCAGGTACATCAGGATCCACAGGCCCAGGATGAGGGCCATGACGTCGGCGACGATCGCGATGACCGTGCCGGCCTGATTGGCACCGTTACGATATCGAGGGGACATGCCCCTCGGGTAGCCGCTCAACCGTGAACCAAACGCGAGTTCACTGGTTGAGCTCGGCGAGCACGCGCAGCGTCTCCTCGTCCGGGGCCAGTGCCAGCAGGTCCGTCACCGGGCCCTTGCGCCACAACTCCAGGCGTTCGGCGATGCGTTCGCGGGGGCCGACCAGGGAGATCTCGTCGGCGAAGGCGTCCGGGACGGCGAGTACGGCCTCCTGGCGGTGCCCTTCGAGGAACAGGCGCTGGATGCGCCGGGCTTCCTCCTCGTAACCCATGCGAGCCATGAGGTCGGCGTGAAAGTTGTGGGCCGCGTGACCCATGCCGCCGATGTAGAAGCCGAGCATGGTCTTCACGGGGAGCAGACCTTCGCGTACGTCGTCGCAGACGCGGACCTGGGCCATGGGGGCGACGAGGAAGCCGTCCGGGAGGTTTTCGATGGCGTATGCCTCGGGGCGGGTCGCTGACCAGTACAGCGGGAGCCAGCCATCCGCGATACGGGCGGTCTGGGCGACGTTCTTCGGGCCCTCGGCGCCGAGGAGGACGGGGAGGTCGGGGCGGCGGGGGTGGGTGATGGGCTTGAGGGGTTTGCCGAGGCCCGTGGCGTCGTCGCCGCGGTAGGGGAGGGAGTGGAAGCGGCCGTCGAGCGTGACGGGGGCTTCCCGCCTGAGGACCTGCCGTACGACCTCGACGTACTCCCTGGTCGCGGTGAGCGGCGACTTCGGGAACGGACGGCCGTACCAGCCCTCCACGACCTGCGGCCCGGACAGCCCGAGCCCGAGCATCATGCGGCCGCCGGAGAGATGGTCGAGGGTGAGGGCGTGCATGGCGGTGGTGGTGGGGGAGCGGGCGGCCATCTGGGCAACGGCCGTGCCGAGCTTGATCCTTGAGGTGTGGGCGGCGATCCAGGTGAGCGGGGTGAAGGCGTCCGAGCCCCAGCTCTCGGCGGTCCACACGGAGTCGTACCCGAGCCGCTCGGCCTCCCGGGCGAGCGGGACGTGGTCGGGGGAGGGGCCGCGACCCCAGTAGCCGAGCGCGAGACCGAGCCGCATGCCTGCCTCCTGACGATGCGTCAGCTAAGTGGAGGCTGCGACTGTACGACAACGGCCCCCCGCCCGGAAGGGCGAGAGGCCGTGACGATGGGGTGTCAGCCGCGCTGGATGCCGCTGGTGTCCTGGAGGACACCACGGCGACCGTCCTGCGTCTGCGCGATCAGGCTCGGACCGCGCTGCTCCACGGCCAGGTACCAGGTGCCGGGCGCCAGTTCGGCGATCGGCGTGGGGGAGCCGTCCTCCGCGAACAGCGGACGCGGCACGGGCACGGCGAACCAGAACGGGGAGAAGTCCCCGGCCGGCTGGGGCTGCTGGGGCTGACCCGGCTGCGGCTGCCCGCCGAACGGCTGCCCGGCCTGCGGCTGAGCGCCGTAGGGCTGACCCGGCTGCGGCGCCGGCTGCTGGGCACCCGGGGCGCCGGGGTAGCCGTAACCGCCCTGCGGCTGACCGCCGTAGGGCGGCTGCGGGGCCGCGGGGCGGGGGGCCGGGACGAGGGCGGCCTGGAGGGCGGGGACGAGGGGGGTGGCGACGGCGGCGCCGGCCATGACCAAGGTGGCGATCAGCGCGAGGATCAGGCCGGTGCCCGCGTCGGGGCCGTCGGAGCCCTGGCCGACGTTGTTCAGGCCGCCCGCCGGGTCGAAGATGTTGCCGAGTGCGCTCCACGCCGCGAAGACGGTGAAGGCGACACCGAACTGGCCGAGTTCAAGACCGGCGATCTTGCGCGGCTGCGGCAGTGCCCGGGAGACCACGACGAGTGCGGCACCGATGAGGCCCGCCAGGACCACGCCGAGCAGGAGCGGTGCGCTGCTCCAGGCGGACGGCATGTCGATGCCCTCGGCACCGTCGGTGGAGTAGATGCCGAGGAACGACGCGACGAAGAGCAACACCGCTGCTCCGATCACCACGCCGTCGCCTCTAGTGAGGGAGCGGATATTCACTTCAGGTCCTTCGTAGGTCGTCTCGTCATCGGTAGAGGCGTCGCTGTCACCATGTCGCCGTCAGGCCCCGGTGTGAAGCGCGGGGGTGGCCCCTCATCGTAGGGACGACCCTATCGTCCGTACGATCGGGCTGTCCGCCGGGATCAGTGCGCTGATCACTACCCGCGCAGGAAACTCACGATTCCCTCAGAGATCCCTTGCGCCGCCTTCTGCCGCCAGGCACCGCTGGTCAGCTGTGCCGCGTCCTTGGTATCGCGCATGTTGCCGCACTCGATGAACACCTTGGGAACCGTTGACAGATTGAGACCGCCCAGATCCTCGCGGGTGACCAGGCCGGTGCCGTCGCCGACGTAGTTGGAGGGGGCGCTGCCGGTGGCGCGGACGAAGTTGCCCGCGATGCGTTCGCCGAGTTGGCGGGAGGGGGCGACGATCGGACGGGTGTCCGCGGCGCCGGAGTTCACCGAGCCGGGGAGGATGACGTGGAAGCCGCGGTTGCCGGCGCCGGCGCCGTCCGCGTGGATCGAGACGACCGCGTCGGCCTTCGCCTTGTTGCCGATCCGCGCCCGCTCGTCGATGCAGGGGCCGTAGGAACGGTCGCCGTCCTGGGTCAGTTTCACCGCCGCGCCCTGCTGGTGCAGGAGCGTGCGCAGCCGGTGGGCCACGTCCAGCGTGAACTTCGCCTCGGTGTAGCCGGAGTTGGTGGACGTACCGGTGGTGTCGCACTCCTTGTACCCCGTGCCGATGTTCACCTTGCGGTTGATCTCGGCGGTGTGCTGGAAGTTGGCCGGGTTGTGGCCGGGGTCGATGACGACGACCTTGCCCTTGAGAGGGCCGGAGGCGGCGGGAGGGGCGGAACTCGTGGGCTGCGACGGGCCAGGGCTCGGCTTCTCGTCGTCGGTGGGGGACGAGGACACGGTGGCCGACGGCGTCCCCACCGCCGTCGCCTCCGCGCCGCCGGCTCCGTCACCGGCGCTGCCGAGTCCCTCGTACACCACCCACCCGAGCAGCGCGCCCGGCACGAGCGCGGCTAGGGCCACGGTCAGGGGGCTGCGTCTCGGGCGGCGGGGCGGTTCGAATTCAGGGCCTGCGTACGACACGTCTGCGACTCTAACCGCGCCCTCAGATCCCCGCCCCGGTTCGCCGCAGCACACGCAGCGAGTCGGTGACGGAGATCTCGGTGAAGGCGCCGGAGGCCAGGGCGCGCAGGTATACGCGGTACGGGGCCTGGCCGGTGAATTCGTCCAGTGGGTTCGGGAACACGTCGTGGATCAGCAGCAGGCCGCCTTCGGCCACGTGGGGGGCCCAGCCCTCGTAGTCGGCGGTGGCGTGCTCGTCGGTGTGGCCGCCGTCGATGAAGACCAGGCCGAGGGGGGAGGACCAGACCTTCGCGATCTGGGGGGAGCGGCCCACCAGGGCGATCACGTGGTCCTCCAGGCCCGCCCGGTGGAGGGTGCGGCGGAAGGTCGGGAGGGTGTCCATCAGGCCGAGCTCGGGGTCGACCGTCTGAGGGTCGTGGTACTCCCAGCCCGGCTGCTGCTCCTCGCTGCCGCGGTGGTGGTCGACCGTGAGGGCCGTCACTCCGGCCGCGCGGGCCGCGTCGGCCAGGAGGATCGTGGAGCGGCCGCAGTAGGTGCCGACCTCGAGGAGGGGCAGGCCGAGCCCGCCTGCCTTAATTGCCGCCGCGTAGAGCGCGAGGCCCTCGTCGGCCGGCATGAACCCCTTCGCCGCCTCGAACGCGGCCAGGATCTCGGGCTCCGGCTTCATGAGGGCCTTTCGGTCGTACGAGGGTTGCGGCGCCCATGCTGCCGTACCCCCCGGTCGACTGGCTACCGGGGGGTACGGCGGGGTGGATCAGGGCGCGGGAAGGGTCAGGGCGCGTCTGAGATGTCCAGCTTGTTCACCTTGATCCGTGAGGTGTCGAACTCCCCGGCGACGTAGAACTTGCCGGGGGCGTACTCGTCGGCCATCGGGTACGTGTCCCAGCCCGCGCCCGTGGTGCCCTGCTGATCGGGGTCCTTGTCAGCCGTCGCGCCGTTGGCGAAGAACGTGCCCGCGCTCCAGGCGGCGCCGGGGCGCTTCGTCTTGTAGTTCAGGACGTCGCGGTTGGTGGCGGTGTTGTAGAGGGACAGGTACTGGCCGTTGCTGTCCTTGATGAACTGAACCTTGGCGTTCAGGCTCGGCAGGTTGCTGTCGAGCGTGAAGGGGGTCCAGGTCAGGCCGCCGTCGGAACTGGTGGCAGTCGCCGCCCGGGTCTGGGTGCCGATGCTGCGGGCGACCATGACCAGCTTGTTCGGGCCGTCCTGGGAGACGGCGATCTGGGGTTCGGCGGCGTCGAGGTTCGACGGGTCCGGCACGATGCCGCCGGCCGTCCAGGTCTTCAGGTCTTCAGGTCCGAGGAGATCAGCACACCGTTCTGGCGGCCCGAGGCCCAGAACGGGATGACGTGCTTGCCGTTCGCGAGCTTGACCGGACGTCCGGCGAAGATGAGGTTCGCGAGTCCCTCGTCGGCGGTGGTGTCCGGAAGGTCGAGCGGCATGGTGACGGGGTAGTTCTGCCAGGTGTGGCCCTCGTCGGTGCTGCGCTTGACCACGATGGCGTCGATCGGCAGGCCCGAGTTGTTGTCGGCGGACGACTTGGTCCGGCCGAGGTAGGCGAAGAGCTCGCTGCCGTTCTGGTAGAGCACCACGAAGTGCCAGGAGTACTCGCTGGTGTCCTGGGCGAGGACCTTCGGGTGGCTCCAGCTCGCGCCGCCGTCGGTGGTGTAGGCGTACCGGATGTAGCCGTGGTCGACCTGGCCCGGCACGATGCCCTCCCGCCAGGCCACGACCGCGTTGGTCGCGCTGGTGGCGATGATGTCGGGGGTGCGGGGGCCGTCTCCCTCGGTCGTCGCCTGGATGTGGGCGTTTCGCCCAAGAGGACTTCGCCCTGCCAGGGCTGTGGAAGCGGCAGACGAGGGAGAAGACGGTGGACTTGCCTGCCCCGGAGCGCCCGACGAGCGCCGTGTGGGAACGGTCGGGCACGGTGAACGAGACGCCACTCAGCACGGGACGGTCGTCGTAGCGGAAACCGACGTCACGGAACGGGGTCAGCTCATGGGGGCGACGTGACAGGTCCCCAGCGCGGGCGAGCCCGGCTGGGGACCAAGAAGATGCGGTGGCCGCTGCGGTCACGGCCAGTCGATGATGGGCGCCTGTTCGGCCTGCGGCCGGTCGATGGCGAGCACCTGTCCGGAACTCTTGGAAGGCTCGTTGATATCAATGGTCGAGAAGCCCAGTGTCCCGCCGAGAATCACGGCGGAGAGAACGACGAGGCGGACCCTGTCCTTGAACTTGCGCATGGTTGTCCCCTGGAGATGAGAGAAGGCTTGCCGTGGGGTTGTCGGCCCCCCCACTTGCCAAGGACGGTAATCCAGCCAGTCAGAACCTGGCAATAGTTGCCAAGATCTTTCTGGTGCCAGATCTCACTGATCACGAGGAGCATGCGCGCCACCTAGCGCTTCATAGGGACAACTTTGCCAAGAGGGTTGCCTTGAGTAGGCTGCCTCTGACTGGCTGACTCCGAGAGTGACCTGGCGACAAACCTGATGCCGCTTCCGCACACCCCCACAGGGGCAAGGCAAGGACCGGCGCGCTCCGCTGTCGGTGCGCCTCAGCCAGTTCAACATCGCCCTTGCCCGCTCAACAGCGCTTGGAATCGACTTGTGGAACAGCCCCACTTCGGCCGCCGGCTCAGACAAATGAGGACAGAGCGTGGCCTCTCCCAGGCCGCGCTCGCCGGAGACGGCATGTCCACCGGGTACCTCTCCCGGCTGGAATCAGGCGCACGGAGGCCGACCGAGCGCGCCATCGACTACTTGACTCAGCGACTCGACGTGGACCGCAGCAAGTTCGACGAGCCTGCGAGCAAGTCCTTGCTGCACATGCTCGCCATCGCGTCCTCCTCGGACGGTATGGGGCTCAGCGAGGAAGTCGGCGGTCTACTCCAGGCATCGAGTACCGAGGAACCAGCCCTGCGCTGGCAGGGGTTCTGGCTGGTCGCGCAGCGCCGCCTGCAGCAAGGACGGCTCGACGAGGCGCGCAGCTTCCTGGAGCAGGCGGTTCGGATCGCCGACGACCTGGACATTCCGGAGCTGCGCTGCCGCGCCCGTACTCAGCTCGCCCGCTGCTTGCGCTCGCTGGGTGAGATCAACGGTGCCCTGGCCGCTGCCGAGGAGGCATACCGCGCAAGTCGGGGTGCCGACTTGTCGGTGCAGGACATCGGGGCCGCGCTGCTGGCCCTGATCTCCACCGAGGGTGAGGCCGGACGGCTGCCGGACGCCCGTGCGCACGCCGACGAGATTCTGGAACTGACGGGCGAGGGCGCCGGCCCGCTCGCCGCGGAGGCGCGGTGGGCATCGGCGACCGTCCGGGTCAGGCAGGGCGACTACGCAGGCGCGCAAGAGCTATTCGGACAGGCCCTGGACCGGCTGGCGAGCACGGACGATCTGCTGCTGTGGGTCCGGCTGCGGCTGGCGGCGGCCTCGCTCTCGCTGCAGTCGCAGCCGCCGCTGATCGAACGGGCGGCTGAGCTGCTCACCGAGGCGGAGCCGGCCATCGCCTTGATCGGTACGGAAGTGGCGCGGCAGGAACTGGCGACGCTGAAGGCGCACCTTGCCCACCACGAGGGTCGCCCCGAGGACGCCCGGAAGATCATCGAGTCGATACGGAGGGAGCCCCTGCGCATCACACACCGCGACAGCATCAGGCTGCGCATCCTGGAGGCCCAACTGATGATCACGGAGGGGCGACTGTCCGAGGGTGCCGACCGACTGAGAGAGATGGGCGAGGAGGCACAGCGCGCGGCCAACGTCGATCTGGCCGCCGAAGCCTGGCGGCTCCTCGCGGAGTCACTGACGCAGGGACGCGCGGACGCCTGGCCCGACGCGCGAGGCACACCGTGACGGGGCACATGTGAGCGGGGTGCACCTGTGGAGGACCGGACCGCCAAGAGTGGACGCTGCTGGTTGATTCAGGTCCTGTTGCCTCGTCTCATCGGTCTTCTGGCCTGTGGGGCGAAGTGCCGCGAAGCGTGGGCTGCCGGCACGGGGTGTTTCGGTGGGGTCAGATCACGCCCGGAGCTTTGATCTGCAACTTCATGATGCACACACCCCTTGGGCAACAGAGGTGTCTGCTCTGGCAATGGAAGTGTCCGTTGAGTCCGCTGCGACGGGCCCGGAGGACGGGGATCCGGCCACGGAGTTCCCGCAGCGTGACAGCCCCTCCTGATGGCCGGCGACGGAGTGACAGACGAGTCGGCCGATCGTGCCGTCAAGGTAGGTGATCTGCGGGCGGAGCCGTTCCTGGCGCGGCCTGGACCGGTCCGTCACAGCAGAGCTTCATGAACACGATCCCGCCCTTCTCGGCAGTCGACCGGCGTAGCGCACGCGACTTGCCCGTAGTTGACAATATTGCTTGCCTTGATTGACAGCGTACGCCTCGCATTGGGTTAATGAGCTGCCGCGAGATTGCCAATAATGGCAACTTCGGGCACCGCTTCAGAACGCGAGGAAGGAAGCGCATGGAGAACGCAAGCCCCAGGATCCTGATCGTGGGCCTTGACCGCTACGGCATGCGGGCATGCGTCCGCCGCGGCCTGGAGGTCACCGTCGTATGCGGAACGGCCGTCTGGGAGCAGGGCCACATCGCGATACCGGACGAGGTCACGGTGATCCGCGTCGACGACCACACCAACGCCGAGTCCGTCCTCATGGCGCTCGCCCGCGCCGGGCTGACCTCCGATTCCTTCGACGCCGTGTACACCACCGCCGAGGACTCTCTGGTGATGGTCGGTCTGCTGGCCGCACATCTCGGACTGTCGGCCGTAGCGCCCGATGTCGCCGTACGCTTCCGGGACAAGTCGGTGCAGAAGCGAGAGATCAGGGCGGCCGGCCTGACCACGGCTGGAGCCGTGGTCGTCGACGACGTCCACGACGTCGGCGGGATCACCGAACTCGCCTCCGCCAGGGCCGTGCTGAAGCCGGTCGCGGGAGCGGCCACCGAGCGGACGACCGTCGTCTCCTCTGTGGCGGAGCTACGCAGCCGCAGCGAGGAGTACCGGCGTCAGGGCACCGCGCAGCGCACCTTCGTCCTGGAGGAGTTCGTCCAGGGCGAGGAATGGATCGCCGATGGCGTGCTGTACGAAGGCGAGCTGCTGTTCTGCGCCATTGGCCGGTACGGAGACCCGTGCCTGACCGCGGTCGACAGCGGACGCCCGCTCAACTTCCGCCACTTCGACCCCGCCGACGAGAGCTGGGCCTACGACCGGGCCCTTCCCGTGATCACGGCTTCGCTCGACGCCCTGGGCCTTCGGGACGGGATGTTCCACATGGAGCTCTTCCACGACTCCGAGACCGGTGCGCTCACCTTCGGCGAGTGCGCCGCGCGGCGGGGCGGCGCACTCGTACAGGAGGTCGTGCACACGAAGTTCAACGTCGATCTGGCCGACTGTGCCATCCAGGTCGCGCTCGGGCGGCGCCCTGAATTCGATGTCAAGATCCGCCCGGGAATCGTCGGCGGCGCGTACTTGACCGCCGGTCCGGGGCTGCTGCTCGACTGCCCCTCAGCGGACCAGGTCATGGCGCGGCCGGGGGTGGAATTCGTCCGTATCGAGCGGCCCGTCGGCGACCGCACCCCGGCCGTCTCCGGTACGGACCACCGGATCGGCCAGTTCATGGCGGCGGCGGACACCGCCGAGGAGCTGCAGCAGCGGTTCGCCAAGGTCTGGGACTGGTTCGGCGCTCAGGTGAAGTCCGTCCCGGACGGCCTCACCCCCCGCGAACTGCGCGCCCTCCAGCCCGCCCTGCGTCCTGGTGTCCGCTTCGGGGACGCGCTGTGGCGGTGACGACGCCTGCGCCCGCGCCCGCCCGTGGCGGCCTGCACAGGCTCCTGCCCGCGTCGTCTGCGCAGCGGATCCTGACGTTCGCCACCTTCGCCAACAGCTTCGGCGGCGGGATGTTCACCACCGCGAGCGCCCTGTACTTCACGCGCGTCGTGGGGCTGCCGACCGGACAGGTCGCCATCGGCCTGTTCGGCGGGGCCATGACCGGCTTGGTGGCCGGGGTCCTGATCGGACGGCTGGCCGACCACTGGGGGTCCAAACGCGTCCACATCACCGTCATGCTCTGCGGCGGGGTGGTGATCTCCTGCTTCACCCTGGTCGGATCCTTCTGGTCCTTCTTCGCGGTCTCACTCGTCTCGGGGATGATCATTCCGGCGGACGTGGCCAGCAAGGCGCCGCTCATCCGCGGAGTGTCCGACGGGAACCCCACGGTGTTCATCGGCTATCTGCGGTCGGTGACCAACCTGGCCCTCGCGTTCGGCTCGGTCGCCGCCGGCTTCGCGATCCAGATCGACAGCCGGCCTGCGTACCTGGCCCTGGTGGTCTGTCGGGCCCTGGCCTACGTGAGCTGCGGCCTCATCCTCCTGCGCCTGCCGAGGATCGCGGGCGTGGCCGCCGAGAAAGGCGACCGCGGCTGGGCCGCCCTGCGCGACCGCACCTACCTCAGCGCCACGCTCGCTCATGCGGTGCTGTCACTGAACTACGCCGTCTCCGGGTTCCTGCTCCCGCTGTGGATCGTCGCACACACGAACGCCCCCCGCTGGGTGGTCTCGGCAGTCCTGGTGCTCAACATGGCCTTCGTGGTGCTGATGCAGGTCAAGGCGAGCCGCGGGGTGCACGACGTACGGACCGCCGGTCAGCGCATGGCCTGGGCCGGCGCGGCCTTCGCCGCCGGGCTCACGCTCATGGCCCTGGCCAGCGGGCCCTCCCCTTGGGTGGCGACGGGACTGCTGATGGGCGGCATGGCCGTCTTCGCCCTCGGCGAGCTCTGGTACGCGGCCGCCTCGACCGAGTACTGCTTCGGCCTGGCGCCGGCCCATCTGCAGGGCCAGTACGCCGGGGTGTTCGGGCTGGGCAGCGGAGTGGTGGAAGCCGTGGCCCCGGCGGTGATGAGCATGCTGCCGCTCGGCATGGGGCTGCCCGGCTGGCTGCTGCTCGGCGCTCTCCTGCTGTCCGTCGGCCTGGGCAGTCGGCCGCTGGTGTCCTGGGCGGCGAGGACCGGGCGGCCGGCACCGGCCGGGTAGCCGTCAGGGCCCCTGGCGTCGGATACGGGCACGGGCAGGACACGGGAGCCGGGCCGCAGGTTGAGCTCCGGCCGGCTCCCGCGCGACGTGCCGCGCACCACCGGTGGCGCCGTCGCGTCACGGCCCTGTCCGCCGGCACACCGCTTCCCTGCAGTTCCTCGTAGCCGAACCCCCGTTGCCGACCACCCGGCAGGGCTGGTCGGCAACGGGGGTTCGGTGATGTCACGGTCGGCGCGGCACTCCGCGCTTCTCGTGACGTCAGGTCGGCGGCCTCGCGGCCTGTCATGCCGTCCGCTGTCTCTCCTCGATGAACCGGGCAGTGATCTCGTGGGCGAATGCCATGATCGTGCCCTGCGGGCTGATTCCCGTGACACCCGGCAGAACACTGGCGTCGCACACGCGCAGGCCCTCGAAGCCGTACGGGCGGCCCAGCTCGTCGCACACCCCGCCGCGCTCCGCCTGCGCCATCCGCGCGGAGGCCATGCCGTGCACCGACACCAGTTCCCAGTCGCCCGGCCGGACCCGGCGGCAGAACTCCTCGACCTCGGCCATGGTGGTCAGGGGCGGTGCCGAGGACACCGGGGGCGTGAGCTGGTCGGCGCCGGCGGCGAGGAGCACGCGGGCGCCGATGCGGAAGGCCTCCACCAGGGCGCCGTGGTCCGCGATCGTCATGCCGTGCCGCAGGAGCATCCCACCGCCGGGCAGGGACCGAACGGTGGCCGTGCCCTGCAGCCGCACCTGAGTGGTGTAGACGCCCAGCCTGTCGTACTCCTCCAGGTACCGGGTGACTTCGGCGGGGTCGCGGCCGGCCAGCGCGGCGGCGAGGGACCCGCGCGAGACGTTGGACGGCATCACCAGGATTCCGCGGTCGCCGAACTCCTTCAGCTGCGCGGTGAAGAGGGTGCCGTGGTCCGCGTTCACCTGCCCGGGAAAGCGTGCGACGGTCCGGAGATTGACGTGGAGCGCCAACTCCCGTCCGGCGCGGCGCTGTTGGATGCGGCTGCGCTGGAGCAGGCCGGGGGTGCCGAGCGGTCCTGCCGCCAGGAACACCGAGCGGGCCCGGTACTCGAAGCGGGCGCCGTCGGGCCCGGTGGCAAGGGCCCCGTGCACGGTGCGGCCGTCGTGCAGGAGGCGAAGCACGCGCGTGTCGGGGCTGATGTGCGCGCCCAGCGCCTCGGCCCGCGGGAGGTAGCTGACCGCCATGCTCTGTTTGGCTCCGCTGGGGCAACCGGTGGTGCAGCGGTTGCGGTTCTGGCAGCCCTGCACGACGCGGCGGGCGTGCTGCCAGCTCCAGCCGAGGCGGTCGGCGCCCTCGGCCAGGAGCCGCGAGTCTCGGTTGGCCTCGGGACCGCCGTGCTGCTGCACGGCGGCCCCGAGCCGGGCCGAGACCGTCTTCAGATGGGGCGCGAGATCCTCCGCGCGGTAGCCGTCGACGCCGGCCACCGCCGCCCAGCGCGCGAGCAGCGAGGGCGGCGGCTCCCACAGCAGACCACCGTTGACGAGGGTCGTGCCGCCTACGGCACGACCCTCGCCGTAGACGATGGTGGGGGTGCCCAGGATGGGGGTGAGTCCGCCGTTGCGGTAGAGGTTGCGCAGGTTCTCGGCCGGGCTCGCCGCGGCGATCGTCGCGGTGCCGGCGCGAGGTCCCTCTTCCAGGACCGTCACCTGGTGTCCTGCCGCCGCCAGTTCCAGCGCGGCCACCGAGCCACCCGCGCCCGAGCCGATCACGAGGATCTCTGTGTCGATCCTCCGCTGCAGTCCGGATCCCCGCCTCACCGTGCCCCCTCCTTCCCGGTACGGCCGTCCAGCGCGCCGAGCAGGGCGAGCGCGGTGCTCGACCGGATGACCTCGCGGAAGCCCGGAAGCGTGGCCGCCGCCCCCAGGCCCCGCTGTCCCCCGGCGCCGCTCGCGTCGCCGGACCCACGATGCAGGGAACGTCCGCCGGACGTCAGCCGGCAGGCCAGGGGCAGCGTCCGCAGCAGGGCTGCGTATCCGGCGCGCTGGGTCAGCGGCAACGCCCGCAGGGTGTGCAACAAGTGCGCCTCGGCAGCCGCCATCGCGGAGCTCGTGCGCAGGACCGGGTAGTGGCGCTGCCAGTGCGAGCGCAGGCCACTGGCGCGCAGTGCGGCCTGCATCGGCCCGCCGCCCCGCCTCACCGTGCCGCCCTCGCCGCCGTCGCCATCTCCTTCGCGAAGGACGCGAGCAGCCGGGGCGCGCCCCGGTCGAGCACGGCGTCGAGCGCGTCCAGGAAGAGACGTGCCTCCTTCTCGCCGGCCACCAGCGGCGGCGAGACGATCAGCGCGATGTCCTGGGTGGAGCCGAAGAAGGACAGGATGTCGTGGTCCCGGTAGAGCGCCGCGATCACGGCGCTGGTGATCAGCTTGGCGAACGCCTGCGGATCCTTTGCCAGGTGGACGGGGATCAGGTCGCGTACGGCCGCGGGCAGCTGGGCTCTCGGCCGCAGCCTGACACCGTGCAAGGCGCCCCGGCCGGCGATGCCTGCCACGAGTGAGGGGTGGCGGGCGGCGATCTCGGCCAGCCCGGGCCCAAGGATGGCTTCGAGGGCCTGGGCCCGCC
This sequence comes from Streptomyces sp. P17, assembly GCF_032436805.1. Lineage (NCBI taxonomy): Bacteria > Bacillati > Actinomycetota > Actinomycetes > Kitasatosporales > Streptomycetaceae > Streptomyces > Streptomyces sp. P17. The sequence continues at coordinate 77,458 of NZ_JAVRBF010000033.1, forward strand.
CCGGGAAGTCCTCCTCGACGGCGACGGCAACCGCCTCCAGTGCCGTCGCCGTCTCCTCGCCGAAGCCGTGGTATGTGGTGCTGTGCAGGGTGACGTCGCGCGGGTTGTCGTACGCCTTGCGGAAGACCGGCTCCCGGGCGATGTAGCCGGAGATCGAGGATTTGCCGCCGCCGAACGACTTCGACGTCGTCACCACGTCGGGGACCAGGCCGGGGTGGTGCATGAAGTGGAACATCCGGCCCGTCTTGCCCCAGCCCGTGTACACCTCGTCGAAGATCAGCACGATGTCGTGCTCGGTGCACAGCCGGCGTACCTCGTACAGGAACTCCGCGGAGCACTCGCGCAGGGTGGACGCGCTGTACGGCTCCAGCGCCACTGCGTACACATCGCTGCGCCCGCGCTCGTCCGTGTGGCGTTCCAGAGCGAGCCGGAAGGACTCCAGGTCTCCGTAGGCGAAGGAATCCGTGCCCGGCAGTTTCGGGTACGCGAAGTGGACTTCGGAGGACGCGGTGAGGCTACCGGCGCCGAGCAGCTTGCCGTGGAAGGCGATGTCGGTGTGCAGCACGGTGCCGCGTCGGCCGCCGTGGTACTTGTACGCCAGTTTGACGGCGCCCTCGACGGCCTCGGCACCCGAGTTCGGAAAGTACGAGATGTTCAGGTCGCCCGGGAGCAGCGCGGCGAGGTTGTGGCTGAGCGCTGCGACGTAGGGCGACAGGTAGATCTTGTGCACCTCCATGCGCCGCTGCTCTTGGAACCGGTCGCGGGCGGCGAGGACACGGGGGTGGTTGTGGCCGTGGTTGAGGACGCCGACCCCGCCGGTGAAGTCGAGGAGGCGCCGACCGTCCCGCAGCTGGATCCACGCGCCCTCGGCGCTGTCGACGAGGTCGCGGCCGAAGCCGAAGGAGCGCAGGAGCGAGACCTCGCTGCGGCTGACGTACTTCTTGTACAGGTCGTGGACCTGGTCGATGCCGAGCTTCTCGGCCTGGTCGATGGTGAGCAGCTCAGGCACCGGAGGCCTCCACCGCGCGCGGCGCGGCCGTCCTGTCGGCGGTGCGCAGCCGGTCGGCCATCAGCTCCGCGGTTCTGCGGCCCTCACGCGCAGCGTGATTCGTGCCGCGGTCCTCCGGGAACACCTGCGCCATGCTCGCCAGGTACAGGCCGTGCACGCCGGTCTGCGTCGGAGGCATGTCGCGGCTGTAGTTGGGGGTGATCACGGGCTGGGCGTACTCGGCGCGCCAGACGTGGTAGTCGTCGACCCAGCTCCGGTCGAAGCCGGGGAACATCCGGCGCAGGTGCGGGAGGCTGAAGGCGAAGACCTCCTCGTCGCTCATGCGGTACAGCTCGGCGTCGGACGGCAGGTACTTGGAGAGGTAGACGACGTGCCGGTTGCCGTACCGGCTGGGCGAGTCCATGTTGGTGTGCTCGATGACGCCGACGTAGGGGAACGAAGGGTCGTTGACGTTGAGCCAGTAGGTGTCGGAGAGCCTGCGGTTGTTCTCCAGGACCAGGCAGACGTTCGCCAGGTAGCGGATCTCGCGCAGTCGCCGCGTGAGGGCGGGCACCGCGGCGTGGGCCGGAGCGTCGGGCCCGGCGGCGGAGAGCAGGTCCGCGGCGAGTTCCGGGGCGATGGTGAGCAGGACCTGGCGGGCGGGCAGGAACGTTCCGTCGTCGGTGCGTACGCCGGTGACGCCGGCGTCGTCGGTGGTCACCGCGTCGACCGCGGTGCCGGTGAGCACCTCCACGCCGAGTTCGGTCAGCCGCTTGTGCATGGCGTCGACCAGGGTCTCGCTGCCGCCGCGCAGGTAGTAGAGCACCTCACTGCCCGACTTGTTGCGGCTGCCGCCACGCAGGGCGAGCTTCGTCCACATCCAAGTGGCCCCGACCTGGTCCGCGTACTGGCCGAACTTCCCCTCCAGCAGGGGCCGCCACACGACGTCGTAGACCCGGCGTCCGCCGAGCGAGACCAGCCATTCCTCGGCCGTACGGTGCTCCAGAGTCCGCCAGTCCTTGACTCGCCGGCCGCGCAGGGCGAGGACGCCGAGCCGCAGGCGGTCCAGGAACGGGAGCGGGGCGAAGCGCAGTAGGTCCAGGGGGCGCGAGAGGCGGTAGACGGAGTTGGCGTAGAACATGCCGGTGCGGGTGAGGTGGGGCTCCAGTGCGTCCTCGACGCCGAGCTTCTCGCACAGGTCGAACATCTCTCGGTCGGAGCCGAACCAGTGGTGGTAGAAGCGCTCAATGCGCCGGCCCTCGCCCACGTCGAAGCTTCCTGCCAGGCCGCCGAGTTCGGGCTCCCGCTCCACGACTGTCACGCGGTGTCCGCGCTCGGCGAGTTCCAGGGCGGCGGTGAGACCGGTGAAGCCACCGCCGACCACGACGGCATCGCGCATGTCTCCCGTTTTCGGTGCGCTGGTGTTGCCGGGGTTCGCGTGTATTGCGCTCATGCCAATTCCTTTACAAGGGATGCGGATGCCTGCGTGGTGGCGCTGTGGGCCGATTCGGTTCGTTCCATGACGAGATAGGGCGGGCGGCCCTGGACCTGGCAGAAGACGCCGAGCAGGTACTCGCCCAGCACCCCGCAGGCCAGCGACTGCGCCCCGAACGCGGCGAGCGGGGCGGCCTGCCGGGCCTTGCCGCAGGCCAGCGCGGCGCCCGCGCCGAGCAGCGAGGCGGTGCCGAGATAGGTGGGGACCCGCAGCGGCAGAGCGGCCGCTCCGGAGAGGATGCCGGTGCGGGAAAGCGCCAGCATCTTGCGCAGGGTGTACTTGGTGGTGCCGGCGCCCCGGGCGTCGCGCTCGTACGTGATGCTCGTCTCGGGGAAACCAGTCCAGCTGATCGCGCCGCGCAGGAACAGTTCCTTCTCCCTGAGCGAGGTCACGAAGTCGACGACCTTGCGGTCGAGGAGCCGGAAATCGCCCGTGTCGAGGGCGACGGGCTGGTCGCTGAGCCGGGCCAGAAGACGGTAGTAGAGATATGCGGTGGACTTCTTGAGCGCCGTCTCGCCGTGCCGGGTGGCGCGGCGTGCGGAGACGATCGACCAGCCCTTGAACCACAACTCCGCCATGCTCGGTATGAGTTCGGGAGGGTCTTGGAGGTCGGCGTCCATCAGGACGACGGCGTCCCCGGTCGCCTCGGCGAGGCCGGCGAGCGCGGCCGCCTGGTGCCCGAAGTTGCGGCTGAAGCGCACTCCGCGCACCACGCTGCCCGGGGAATCGGCGAGTTCCTTGATGAGCGGCCAGGTGCCGTCAGCGCTGCCGTCGTCGACGTAGACGATCTCGTGCGGGAGGCCGTGCAGGGCCCTGGCGAGACGGTCGTGTGTGCGTCGCAGGATCTGGTCCTCGTTGTAACAAGGCAGGACGACGCTGATGAGGAACGAGCGCGGCGGTGCGGCGCTCGGCTGGTCGGTAGCGATGGGAGCCCCTTCTGCGGTGTGGCGCGGAGTCGTCGGAATGCGCCGTGCGGTCGTGGATTGCCGGTGGTCTGTCGTTCGATCGGCTTGTGCGGCCGGAGAGCCTGAAGGGAGGAGGGCCGGCCTCATCGACTCCGTGGCCGGCGTCTGTGCCCGGCGATGAGGACGGCGCCGACGGAGCTGTTGTCGGTGATACGGCGAGGTGGGCGGCGCCTTCCTGCACGACCTCCCCGTCATCGTGTCGGCGTTGCTTCCGGTTCCCGGGCGGGCAGTGTGCGGCAGGCCAGCACGAACAGCAGCCAGCCCACGACCGCCGTGAGCGCGAACAGCAGGATCGACTTCCACAGGCCCAGCTGTTCGCCCAGCAGACCACCGAGGAACGCGCCGACCGGCAGGGTGCCGTACGTGAGCATGCGGTAGGCCGCCATCGCCCGCCCCAGGACCTCGGAGGGGATCACCGTCTGGCGGAAGGAGACCACGTGGACGTTGTAGATGGTCAGCCCGAACCCGTAGACGGCGAAGGTCAGCGTCGCCAGGGGGAAGTTCCATGCCGACCCGGGACCGGTCGGCAGCAACAGCAGGGGCGCCAGTGACGCGGCGCAGCTGGCCAGGACCAGAATCCCGGGAAAGCCGAAGCGGTTCCCGGCCCGCCGGGCCACGAACGCCCCGGCCAGCGAGGCGATGCTGCCGAAGGCGAGGACGAAGCCGACGCCGCCCGCGTCCATGCGCAGCGCCTTCACCGCGTAGACGAGGAACAGGGTCAGAATCGCCTGCTCGCACAGGTTGAACCAGCCCGCCTGCATGCTCAGCACCCGCAGGGTGCGGTCACGCCACAGCAGCTTGAACCCGGTGAGCATGTCGGCCAGGCGCGGACGCCCGGCCGTGGGCCTTTCGCGCGGCGGCTCACGGTGCCGGATGAGCAGGATGCTGACGAACGCCGCCAGGTAGGCGGCGACATTCGCCAGTATCGCCAGCCACGCGCCGAGCGCCTTGATCAGCAGGCCGCCCGCGCCGGAGCCGCCGATCTGGGCCACGGAGTACGACCCCTGCAACTTGCTGTTGGCGTCCACCAGATCGCGCTGCGGCACGAGCGTCGGCAGATAGGCGAGGTAGGCCACGTCGAACACCGAGGTCCCCGCGCCCACCACGAAAGCAATCACGCACAGGGCCGGCACGGACAGCGTGTCGGTGAGATACAGCACCGGCACCAGGGCGAGTGCCGCCGCCCGCACCAGGTTGGCGACCAGCAGCACCGTCCTGCGGTCGAAGAGGTCGATCAGCAGGCCGGCGAACGGGGTGACGCACAGCGCGGGCAGGAACTGCATGGCGGAGACCACTCCGACCTCCGCGGCGCTCGCCCCCAAGGCGGCGAGCACCAGCATGGGCAGCGCCAGCTGCGTCACCTGCGCGCCCATCGCGGCGACCGTCTCGCCCGACCACAGCTTGAGGAAATCGCGGTTGCGCCACAGACCGGGCCGTTGGTTCCCGGTGCCGCCACCGGCGCGCACCGCGTCGCTCCCGACCCGGGTCCGGTCCTCCTGCTCGCTGTCTGCCGGCCGCCCGGCCGTCGCGCTACTCACCTCGGTAGACCTCTGCACCTCGGCTCAGCACTGCCAGCGCCGCCGTGACCTCCGCACGGTCGCCCGCGACGATCCCGTGGCCCAGGCGGTCCACCAGGCCGCGCGGCGCCCGGTGCACGGTGCCCTCGCCGGTGGTGTACCGCAGCTCCCGCAGGGTGCCGAGCAGCGGAGGCGCGGAGGCATTCGCCGGCGTCACCGGATAGGTGAACGGCGTCTGTCCGTCGCCGACAAAACAGCGGACGGCTGCGCACTGCGCCGCAGGCGTCCCCGGCACGATGCGCTCGCCCGCCACCGCCGCCAGTTCCGCGCGGTAGAGGTTCCAGCCGGTGGTCAGCTCCACAAGGCGAGGGATCTGGTCGCCCGCGGGACGCCCGGCGATCTCCATCAGGACCGGACCCTTGTCGGTCAGCCGGAACTCCGCATGGGACACGCCGGCCTCCATGCCGAGGGCGTCGAGGACAGTGACCGTCGCCGCCTCCAGTGCCTCCCGGTCGGAGTCCGGCAGCGTCGCGGGCACCACATGGCCGACCTCCACGCAGTACGGCGGCCGGGTCAGATGCTTCTCGGTCACCGCGAGGACCTGGTGCTCCCCGTGCGCCCAGGTCACCGACTCGACGCTGTACTCCGTGCCGCGCACATAGCGGTCCACGGCCACCCGGCCGCTCGCCGACAGCGCCACCGCCGCGTCGAACGCGCCGCCGAGCCCGTCCGGCCCGGTGACGATCTGTACGCCGCCGCTGCCGCCGTAGTCGGTCGGCTTGACCACGACCGGGAACCGGCCCTCGATCAGGTGCTCGCACTCCTGCAGCGTGCGCGCGACGCCGAGCTGCGGGGTGGGCAGACCCGTCTCACGCAGTCGGCCGTGCATCAGACCCTTGTCACGGAAGCGGCCCTCGGGCATCCGGGTGCCCGGCACGCCGAGTTTGCGCGCGACCTCACGGGCCGCGTCGGTGCACAGTTCCGCCCAGCACAGCACCGCGTCCCAGGTGAAGTCGGCCGAGTCGGCCGCCTCCAGCATGGAGTCGACCGACCCGTCACTGGCCCGCCACCAGTCGCACAGGTCGACGGGAATGCGGTGCGGCAGGTCCATGACCCCGACGAAGTGCCCTGCCGCCTGCAGGGACTTCAGCCCGAAGTCCTTGTGCTCACCGATGCCGGCGATCAGCACCCTCATCGTGCGTCCTCCTGCCGGCCGAAGACCTCGAAGCCCTGCTCCAGCTGACGGAAGGCGGAGTCCAGCGAGCAGCGCAGCAGGCCTGCGGCGTCCACCTCCTTGATCCAGCGCTTGCCCGCGTCCAGGTCGCCGATCCTGGTGAGGAGCTGCATGCGGTCGGTGCCGGTGAAGCACCGGTTGGTGGGCCGGCGCGCGGTCGACACCATCACCTCCGCGCCCTCGGGGTGGGCGGGCACCTCGACACCCGGTATCTCGGTGCACGGCAGCTCGATCGTCACCGCGCGGGACTCCACCTGCGGCAGCGCATCGCCGAGTGCGGCCGCGGTGAACACCGCGTGCGGGCTGGTGCCGGTGCCGGTCAGTGCCAGGTCGGTCAGGCCGCCGAAGCGCGGGTTGATCTCCAGGACGACGATGTCGTCGCCGCCGTCGACCACGGCGAAGTCGATCTGCCACGGACCGAACGGGGCGAAGTTCTCCTGCAGGTCGGTGACGAACGCGTCGAGCCGGGCCGCCGCGCCCGCGGGCAGCTCGTACGGCGTGACGCGCGCCCGCAGCGTCGGTTCGAGGCCGTCGTCCAGTGGCCCCATCGAGACCACCGGCCAGCGCATGAGCGTGCCGTCGGCGCTGATCAGCTCGATCCCGGTCTCCTCGCCCTGCGCGAAGGCCTGCACGATGGTGGGGTACGCCAGGCCCGCGGCGAGCACCCCGTCCAGGTCCTCCTGGGAGGCGGCATGGAAGCGTCCGTCGCCGGCCTGCGACCGCGCCTCCTTGATCACCAGCGGGAAGCCCACCTCGGCGGCGGCCGCGGCGACCTGCTCGGCGTTCTCGCACACTGCGCCGGCCGGCACCGGCCAGCCTCGCTCCGTGGCGGTCCGGTGCAGCGTCACCTTGTCGCACGCGATTTCGGCGAACGGTGCGGAGTGGGCGACGAACCGGCCGTTCCAGCGGGCGGCGGCGCGGCCGTAGACGATGGGCAGTTGCTCCTGGCCGTGGGGGTAGGCGTTGGCGATCGCGACGTCGGGCCGCTCGGCCTCCAGGACGGCCAGGACGTCGTCCGCCGTCCAGTTCAGGTCCATCAGTCTGACCTCGACACCCTCGTTGTCGAACTCCGAGGCCGCGTCGAACTCGATGGCCGAGTACACGACGATGTCGGTGTAGCCGCGCTCGCGTAGGACCGGCAGAAAACGGGCGATCTTGTACTCGCCGAAAAGCAGAGCTTTCTTCATCACTTGCTCCAGTGGGTGACAGCGATCGTGCAGGAAGTGGGGCGAAAGGGCAGGGCCGGGGTGGACGGGACCGCGGCGCCCGGGAGGGCGGGGACGCTCAGGAGGGCAGCGGCTCACCGTGTACGGCGGCGGCCTCGGCCAGCTTGAGAAGGCGTGCGTCGATGACCGCGATGTCGTCGCCGGTGGCGATGGCGTAGCCGGCGCGGCCGAGGAACCCCCGGGGCGGCAGGCACAGTTCGGTGCCGGTCTCGGTGACCGTGCGCACCTCGTGCACCCACGGCTCGTCGGCGAGCGCGGACGGCAGTTCCAGACGGGTGAAGGCCAGGTCCGTCGCCGGATACAGGAAGCGGATGCCGACCACGCCCTCGGGTGCGGCGATGGGCTCGGGGACGCGGCCCGTGGCGACCGTGCCGAGCACCCGGCCGACGGAGAGCCCCGGGACGGCGAGTTCGGCCAGGCGCGGGATGAGGTCGCCGCCGAGCCGGCCGTTGACCTCGACCACCTTCGGGCCGTCGCTGGTGAGGATCAGCTCGGTGTGCGTGATGGTGCGGTCGGTGCCCAGGGCCCGGTTCGCGGCGATCACCACCTCGCGCACCCGCGCCTCGGTGGCGGGGTCGAGGACACGGCCGGCGACGTGTGCGACCTCCTCGAAGTAGGGCGGGTAGTCGGTGCGCTTGGCCGCGATCGAGAAGGGCTCGACCCTGCCGTCCAGCACCCAGCTGTCCACGGCGATCTCCGGGCCGGAGAGGAATTCCTCGACGAGGACGAGTCCGTCCTCGATCGAGGGGTTCTCGACCTCCTGCACCTGCGCGAACGTCTCGCGCAGCTCGGTCTCGGAGTGCACGATCCGCACGCCGATGCTGGCGGCCCGGCCGCGCGGCTTGAGCACCACGGGAAAGACGAGGGACTCGGCGGCGCGCACCGCCTCGGCCTCGGACGCGGCGAGCGCGAACCGGGCGGAGGGAACGCCGGCCGCCCGGAAGCGCTCGCGCTGACGCGCCTTGTCCCGGCAGGCCTGGGCCGCCGCCACCGGCATGGCCGGCACGCCCAGCCGGGCGGCCACCTCGGCGGTGTGCGTCACGAGGGACTCGTCCCAGGTGACGACGCCTGTGACGGGGTGCTCGGCGGCCAGGTCCGCGGCGGCGGCGTGCACTGCGGCCGCGTCCTCCACGTCGGCCGTCCGGTGGTCGGCCACGTACGGCAGTTGCCAGTCCAGCGGCGCCGGCCCGATCAGCACGAGCCGGAAAGCCTCGGCAAGCCCGCGCAACGCGTACTCACGGAAGTGCCGGTGGCCCGAGCCGATGACAAGGACGCTTTCCTTCATGTACCTACTCCTCGCTGGTGGGCGTGCGGGTCGGGGTCCTGTGGGCCCGGTGGCCTCATGGGCCCAGGGGCTCCCAGGCCGGTGGGCGGCGGGCGGCACGGCTGCGAACCAGGGGTCCGGACGTCGGCAGGATGTCGTGCGAGCCGAGTCGACGGAGGGACGGAAGCCGAGCGGGCTCGCTGGAGCCCTTGGTCCCGGCCAAGGGCTCCGCCGCGCTCTTCACCGCACGCAGAGCCGCCCGCGGAAGGCCAGGAACAACAAGAGGTGTGGATACAAAGGACAGACCCTCGGCTTGCCAACGACGCTATCGCAACTTGCCAAGTACTGGCAAGGCTTGGCAAGCCGAGGGCGGCGGTGGCCCCGTCGGCGCGGACCCCCGGTCCGGTCACCAAGCAGCATCAGGGTCCGGATCCATTCCGTGACGGATCCGGACCCATGACGGGGCGAGGCAGAACTACTGCATCGACTCCAGAATGCGGTCGAGTGTCCGGCGCCCCATTCCGCTCATCGTCGGATTGGTCTCGACGTAGTACCAGACGACACCCATCGCCTGCTGGAACGCCCAGGCCTTGCCGCGCTCCCACTCCAGTTCGTCACAGCCCAGGGCGCGCCGCAGGACGTCCCGCGGGCCCGGCTCCAGCAGGTGCCAGGCGCTGACCAGATCCAGCGCGGGGTCGGCCGGGCCGAAGCCGCCGGTGTCGAGTACGCCGGCGAGCCGGCCTCCCGCGACCAGCACATTGCCGGGAATCAGGTCGCCGTGGTTCATCACGTCGGCACCCCTGCGCGGCAACTGTCTGAAGTGGCTCCACAGGTGGCGCAGCCGGGGCACGTCGAGCAGCCCCTCGCTCTCCTCGAAGCACTCGGCCATCCAGTCGTCGTGGTGAGCGAGCACGCCGCCACGGCCTTCGCCACGGAAAAGCCGCCCCCGGGTGTCGGCTTTCCGCAGGTCCGCGATGAAGGCCGCGAGGTCCTCGGCGAAAGCATCCGACCCACCCGGATCGGCCTCGAAGGCGACCGTTCCCGGCACCCATGTCTGGACCGACCACGGCATGGGATACCCCGCGCCAGGCTTCCCAAGGGCGACGGGTTCCGGAACAGGGAACCGGGACACCTGCGCAAGCTCCGCGCTCGCCCGCGCTTCCTGTTCCAGTACGGCCCACGCCTCGGCAACACCGGCCAGACGCAGGGGAAAACGAGCCGAGAGGCCGTCCCCGATGCGGAAAATGCCGTTGACCGTCCCGGTCGACGGCAGGGGTCGAATCACCTTGTCGCGCCACTGAGGGAACTGCTCCTGGACCAAGGCGGCAACAGTCTCGGCGGTCACGTCCACTTGATCATCGTGCATGTGAGGTTCTCGCGGGCCCTTCCCGTTGATGACTGAATCCAAGGTTCCCCGTGGACAAGACGCGAGGGCCCCGTGTCTCGCAACTCCACGTCCCGGGCTGCAGCGGCCGCGCCGGCCGGTGAACTGGAGGGTCGCACACCCCACGGACCCGACACGCTCTTCAGGCGCTCTCCGGCGGCAGGACACTTCGCCTTGACCGGGCGGCTCCGCCCAGAGAGAGTGACAGGCGCTGCCTGCCCGGTCAATAATGATGGCAATTATCCTTGCCAGGTGTGGCAACTGAATGCTCAGCGGAGGCAGTATGCGAGCGGAACACCCCTTGGTCGTCCTCGTCGACGCGTACGGGACGGGCAGACACCTGCGCGCGGCCTTCGCCGGACTCGGTGCCAACGTCGTGCACCTCTCCAGCACGCCCGAACCCCTCAAGTCCCTGAAGGCGCCCGACCTGAGCAGCTACGCGGCGGCTCTCGTCGCCGCCGCCCCGGTCGAGACCGCCCGGCGGCTGGCCGAACTGCGCCCGGCGCTCGTGGTGGCCGGGCAGGAACCCGGCGTACCGCTCGCCGACCTCATGTCCGAGATGCTCGGCCTGCCGACCAACGGCTCCGCGCTGTCGGCCGCGCGCCGCGACAAGTACCTCATGATCGAAGCCGTACGGAAGGCCGGAGTGCGCTGCGCCCGCCAGTTCAGGTCCGACGACCCCGCCGCCGTCGCGGCATGGGCGAAGGAGCAGGACGGCCGGCCGGTCGTGGTCAAGCCGCTGGCCGCCTCCGGCGCTCAGGGCGTGTCCATCTGCACCGGTCCGGACCAGGTGCGCGACGCCGCGCGGGCGATCCTCGGGTCCGTCACCATGTACGGAGAGACCAACACCGAGGTGCTGGCGCAGTCCTACCTCGCCGGTACCGAGTACATCGTGGACACCGTCTCCTGCCGGGGGCAGCGCTACAACGCCGGCGTCTGGCGCTACGACAAGCGGCGCCGCGGCGCCCGCAACGTCTCCCACCGCGACGTACTCGTCCCGCCGGACGACCCGGTGGTCGCCGAGCTCACCACGTACACCCACGACGTGCTGGACGCCCTCGGCATCGAGTCCGGCGCCGCTCACGCCGAGGTGATGATGACGCCCGACGGTCCCGCGCTCGTTGAGATCGGCGCCCGCATGAATGGTGCGATGCATCCGGAGTTCGACGCTGGGTGCTGCGGCGCCGACCAGGCCCGGGCGAGTGCGCTGGCCTGGCTGCGCCCGGCGGAGTTCGCTCAGGAGTTCGCGGGCCGCACCTACAGCCGGCTCCGGGAGGCTTTCGTCTACCATGTGGCCACCGACTCCGCCGGCCTCGTGGAGTCCGTGGACGCGTCGGTCCTGGCGGAGATCGACGCGCTCGATTCCGTACGGGCGGTCACGGTGAAGCCCGGCCCAGGCGACCGGCTCAGGCCTACCGTCGATCTGCCGTCCAGCCCGCTCACCGTGCACATGGCCCATGCCGACGCGGCGGCCCTGGCCCGCGACCAGGCCCGGGTCCTGGCGCTGTCCAAGGGCCTGTTCCACCTCGCGTAGGGCTGCCGGCGGCCGCCGTGCGCCGCCGCTGGAACACGCGCAGCGGAAAGCCCCAGCGTGACGAGGAACCGGGCGGTTCGCAAAGCGGACCCGGATCGCCCGAGTCCCGATCCCGGTCGCCGACACTCGATGACACATTGATTTGCCAGGGATTGCCGTCCATTCTTCCGCGTGCCGGAACGGGCGGCGGACGGACGCCGACCCCCGCATTGTCACGTAATAGGCAAACGATTTGCCAGACGGTTTCGCGAGCGCTAAGATTGCCCGCCAAAGCGCTGACGCGCGATCAAGTGGCATGATGAGAAGTGATTGCAGGACTCACATGACGGACGAGTCGTCTTTCGGCGCGCGCCTCAAGGCACTGAGGCTCCAGCGGGGGCTCTCTCAGGCCGCGTTGGCCGGTGAGGAGATCTCCACCGGGTACTTGTCCCGGCTGGAGTCGGGTGCACGCCAGCCCACCGAGCGAGTGATCGCCTACCTTGCCAAACAGCTGGGCGTGGAGCGCGCGGCCCTCGAGGCCCCGCCCGCCTCAGGGGCTGCCGGCGCCACCGGCGGCAACCCGCTCACGCAGGCGTTGAGCATCGCCGCCTCCTCCGACAGCGACGAGTCCGTCGAGGAACTCATCAGGGTGCTCGCGACCGCCGGGGCGGTGGATCCGTTCCTGCGCTGGCAGGCCCTGTGGGTGATCGCCGGCTACCGGTCCCGCCACGGCGAGCGCGCCGAGGAGCAGGCGTGCCTGGAAGAGCTGGCCGAAGTGGCCGACGAGCTCGCGCTCCCCTCGCTGCAGTGCCGGTCGGGCACCCAGCTCGCCCGGTGCCTGCGCTCGGTGGGGCAGGTCGCCCGTGCCCTCGACCTTGCAGAGCGCGCGTATCAGGTCGCCAAGGACGCGGGCCTGTCCGTCACCGATACCGGGACCGCCCTCCTGGCACTGGTGTCGGCCGAGGCCGAGTCGGGCCGTCTGCCCGAAGCCCGCGCACACGCCGGGGAACTTGTCGAACTCGTGGCGGGCAAGTCGGACGCACTGCGCGCCGAGGCCCTGTGGTCGGCTGCCACCGTCAGCTCCCGTCAAGGGGACGACGAGGCGGTCCACGCCTACCTGGAACAGGCCATGCATGTGCTGGACAGCCGTGACGACCCCATCCTGTGGGCCCGGCTGAGGCTCGCCGCGGGCTCGCTGTACCTGCAGTCGAGGCCCGCCCTCACGGAGAAGGCCCGTACGTGCCTCACGCAGGCCGAGGCGGCGCTCTCGCTCGTCGGCACCCCCGTCCAGCAACAGGAACTCCTGGTGCTCCAGGCGCACCTTGCGTTCGAGGAGGGCCGCTACCCGGACGCCCGCGCCGCCCACGACCGGCTGGACTTCGAGAATCTGCGCCTCACCTACCGCGACCGGATCCGGCTGCAGATGCTCGACAGCCTGCTCCTGATCGCCGAAGGCCACCAGCAGCAGGGGCGCGCCCGGCTCAAGCAACTGGGCGAGGAAGCCCGTCACGCTTCGAGCATGGACCTCGCCGCCGAGATCTGGCGGGTCCTGGCCGAGTCCCTGGAGAGCGCCGGGCAGGCGGACACCGCCCAGCGCTGACCGGCGTACCGCCCGGCACCACCCCGCCCGCGCGCCACTCGGCGCCGGGCAGGACGGCACCGGCGGAACTCTCAGCCGGCGAGTACGCGGCGCATCCACGCCACGCGTGCCTGATGCGCGGCCTTCGAGACGACCGCGTCCGGAACCCACTCGTCGAAGCTGTGGAACGCCCCTGACCACACGTGGAGTTCGGCCTCGCCACCGGTCTGCCAGATGCGGGACGCGTACGTGATCCCCTCGTCGCGCAGCGCTTCCACAGAGCCGACCTCGATGAAGGCGGGCGGGAGTGCGGACAGGTCCTCGGCCCGGCCCGGAGCTGCGTAGCAGGAGACGTCCGGACCGCCGCACCGCTCCCCCAGCAGGGCCGTCCACCCCACCAGGTTGGACTCCCCGTCCCACAGGCCGACGCGCGCCATCTGCCCGGCCGAGAACGTGGAGCACCGGTCGTCGAGCATGGGGAACTGCAGAACCTGGCCGACCGGGCGCGGACCCGAGCGGTCGCGCGCCAGCAGGGCAAGACCCGCGGCAAGGGCCCCTCCTGCGCTGTTGCCGCTGAGGAAGATGCGGTCCGGGTCGAGGCCGAGGCCTGCGGCGTGCTCCGCCAGCCAGCACAGGCCCGCATAGCAGTCCTCCACGGGTGCGGGGTCGGGGTGTTCAGGGGCCAGCCGGTACTCGACGGAGACCACGGCCGCCCCGAGCTCCTGGGCCCGGTCCAGTTCGCCGACCAGTTCGGTGCTGCGGTGGCTGCCGGCCACCATGCCGCCGCCGTGCGTGTGGTAAATGACCGATACGGGCCCCCGGACCGCCGCCGGCCGGCAGATCAGCAGGGTGATCGCCGGGGCGCCGGCCGGGCCGGGCACCATGCGCTCCTCGATCTCGAACGTCCCGTCCCGGCGTATGTGCTCGTCGCTCAGTCGCCCCGAGGTGGAGCGGCGGCGCCGGTCCTGGACCAGCTCGGATGTCAGGGGCATGGGAAGGTCGCGGAGGATCCGGTCGATCGGCCCGGCGAGCTCGGCGTCGAAGGGCGGCGGCGTGGCCTGCAGCCCGGCGTGCCGGAGGGAAAAGGTGGGGTTCATGGGGTACGTGGTCCGGTCTACTCGACGGGCAGCAGGGCGAGGGCGTCCACTTCGAGCAGCAGATCGGGGCGGTAGAGCGCGACGATCTGGACCACCGTGCTCGCCGGCGGGCGCTCGGTGTCGATGAACTCGTCGCGCGCGGCCAGGATTGGGGGGACGAAGGCGATGTCCGTGACGAAGTAGGTGAGCTTGATGACGTCGTCGAAGGTGGCCCCGGCGGCGGCGAGGCAGCGCTCCATGTTGGCGAAGACCTGCCGGGCCTGGGCCGCGGGGTCCCCGGCGCCGACCAGCTCGCCGTCGGCGTCGAAAGGCATCTGGCCGGCGATCGCGGCCACGCGGCCCGGCCCGGTGACCACATGGGTGTACCCGGAACTGGGGGCGACCCCGGCGGGGTGCGAGATGTGTACGAGACCGGGCTGGTCCTTCGTGTCCGTCATGTCTTCACTCCTGAACGGGGCATGAGATGGGTGCGGTGGTGTGAGGGGGCAGACAGGGGGCGGGCGCCACGGCCCTGGCGGTCACTTCGCGGTGAGGCGGAGCGGCAGCGTCTCGGGGCCGCCCACCTCGATCGAGCGCAGCCGCCGCACGGGGCCGCTCTGCTCGATCCGGCCTACGGTGTCGAGCAGTTCCGTGAACAGGACGCGCATCTCGGCCCTGGCCAGCGTGGAGCCGATGCAGAAGTGCTCTCCGGCGGCCAGGGCGATGTGCCGGTTCGGGCTGCGGGTGATGTCGAAGACGTACGGATCGGTGAACACGTCCTCGTCGCGGTTGGCCGAGGGCAGCCACAGCACGACGCGGTCACCGGCCTCGACCCGCGTGCCCCGGATCTCCACAGGGCGGGTGGCGATCCGCATGCTGTGCGTCGCGCTGGAGGTCCAGCGCAGGATCTCCTCGACGGCACCGGGCATCAGGCTCCGGTCACCGGCCAGCCGCTGCCACTGTTCGGGGTGCTCCAGGAAGGCCTGCATGCCCCCGATCAGGGCCAGTCGGCCGTTCTCGGTGGCCCCGATGAGGTTCTCGCAGTTGAAAACCGCCTCCTCCTCGGTCAGCAGCTCGCCGTCCACCGTGCCGTTGACGAGGGCGCTCACCAGGTCGTCGGCGGGCTCCTCCATCCGCTGGTAGAGCAGCTCCATGAAGTACTCGACGAGCTGGGGGTGCGAGACCAGTGACGTATGGGCCTCGAACGCCTGGTTCGTCCACCGGTACAGGTCCTCGTGGTCCCGCTCGGGGATGCCCAGGATGTGGCAGATCACCGACAGCGACAGCCGGCCCGCCACGTCGTCCGCGAAGTCGCAGGAGCCCAGTTCCACGGCCCGCCCGAGGACCCTGCGTGTTGCCGCCCGGACGTAGCCCTCCAGGCCCCGCACCGCGCGGGTGTTGAACCAGTCCGCCATCAGGCCGCGCAGCTGCTTGTGCCGCGGGGCGTCGGTCAGGGCCAGCGTCATGCCGCCGCCCGGGTCGTCTCCGGGGCGCAGCAGCACGCCGCGTGCCGAGCTGAAGGTGGCGGCGTCCCGGTACACCGACCGGATGTCCTCGTAACGGGTCAGGGACCAAAACGCGGGCAGCTCCGCCGCCTCGTGGCGGTACACCGGGGCGTGCCCGCGCATCCACTGCCACACGGGGTGCGGATCACCGCTCGCGTGCAGTGCGGGGTCGGTGAGCAGGGCGGGCGATACGGCGGTCGTTGTCATGGAGTGACTCCTGGGAAAAGGGTGCGCACACGCTCCGCGAAGCGCTTGGAGACCTCGCGCGCAGTGCTCTCCGCGACCGCGTCGGGCCGGAAGGCGGTGTGGACGAGCAGTCCGCCGCCGGCCGCGGGCCACAGCTCCGTGTGCAGTTCGAGGGGCAGGTCCAGATAGGGCTGCCGCAGCAGGGTGGTCCGCGCGCCCACGAGGTCCAGCCTCGGCGGGACGTTGTCCTGGCAGGCGAAGAGGGTCTGGTACAGCGGGGGCCGGCCGCCGCGCGGCGGCTCCACCAACGACAGGACGTCGGGGAACGGCACCTCCTGCGCGGCGAAGGCGCGGGCGGTGGTCTCGGCGACCCGGGCGACCGCGGACGCGTCGCCGTCCAGGGCCGCCCCGCGCAGCCGCAGGGTCAGCATGTTGATGTGGCATCCGATGGCGCGCTCCAGCTCCACACCGTCGCGCTGGGCCACGGGAACGCCCACGGCGAAGTCCCGCTGCCCGGTCGACTCCGCGAGGCTCGCCGCCCACAACGCGAGCAGGACCACGAAACGGGTGACCCCCGCAGCGGCGGCCACGGCGTCGGCCCCGGCCACCGCCTTCTCGTCCAGCACGGTCTCGACCAGCCCCGGCGTCCTCGCCGCCGACGACTCGGGGCCGGCCGGCCACCGCATCGCCGGTACGTCCGCCAACTCGGAGCGCAGGAAGGCATGGTGGGTCTCCGCCGCGGCCTCCCGCAGGAGCGCCCGGCGCTCTTGGTGCACCGCCGCCAGGGTCGGACGGGGGCTCAACTCGGGCGTGCCCGAGGTCACCGCCGTGCGGTACGCGGCGCTCAGGTCTTCGGCGAGGATCCCCTCCGACCAGCCGTCGAAGGCGACGTGGTGCACCACGCAGCCGAAGACCGCCGCGCCCGCCTCCGGCGTCGGGCCGGTGACGGGCACCAGGACGGTGCGCCACACCTCCCCGGCGTCCAGGGCCAGCTCCGCGGCGAGTTCCGCGCGGGCCGCGCACGCCGCCGCGGCGACGGACTCCTGGGCGGGCAGCACCTCCACGGGCGGCGGAGGGATGTCCACGGGTTCCGCGGCGGGCCGCGGGTCGAGTACGTACGCGGCCCGCAGGGCCTCGTGGCCGCGGTGCACCTCGGCCACGGCCGCCTCCAGCGCCGCCCGGTCCAGCGCGCCCTCGACCGCCCAGGTCATCAGGCAGTGCCCCGTACGGTCCGCCGGATCCAGCAACTGCGGGGTGAGGTAGACGAGTTGCATGGGCGACAGAGGTACGTCGGCGGAGCCCTCGGACTCGGCGTGACCGGCCGGAGGCGAGGCGGGCTCCGGCACGGCGGCCAGCCGGTGGGCGAGGCCCGTGACCGTCGGCTCCTGGTACAGCCAGGAGACCGGGACCGGGCGGGACAGCGCTGCCGCGAGCCGGGCGCAGAGCCGGCCCGCGCCGAGGGAGGTCCCGCCGAGGTGGACGAAGGGCACGTCGAGGGGGACCGCGTCACGTTCCAGGACGGAGGCGAAGCACTCCGCCACGGCCCGCAGCACGGGATCGCCAAGGTCGGCGGGCCTGACGCCGGGCTCTGCCGGGTGCGCCGCCTCCTGCTGCGGGCGGCCGGGGGCGGCCGGTCCGGCCGCCTCGGCCAGCGCCAGCAGGGCGCGTTCGTCCAGCTTGCCCTGCGCCGTGACGGGGAAGGCGTCGACACTGACCACCGCGGCGGGTCGCTGGTAGGCGACCAGGGCCTCTTCGAGCACGGCGAGGGCTCCTTCCAGCGGGTCCCCCTGCCTCACCGGCACGCAGCACGCGACCAGTTCGCGCTCGCCGCGGGCGGCGTCGCCACGGGCCAGCATCCTGCAGTGCCGTACGGCGGGCAGGAGCCGTTCCACCTGGCGCTCGACCTCCGCCGGCTCGACGCGGTGGCCCCGGATCTTCAGCTGCCGGTCGGAGCGGCCCTCGTAGTGCAGCAGGCCGTCCGGGTCCCAGCGGCCGAGGTCACCGGTGCGGTAGACGCGTACCTCGCGTCCGTCGATCCGTACGCGGGTGAACTTCAGCGCGGTCAGCGCGTCGTCGTTCAGATAGCCGAGCGCCAGCCCGTCGCCGGCGAGGCAGATCTCCCCGGTCTCGCCGACCGCGCACGGCCGGCTCCCGTCCAGGACGTGGACCTGCGTACCGGGCACCGGGCGCCCGAGGGGAATGCCGCCGGGAAGGTCGCAGTCGGCCTCCGTGATGCGGTGCGTGGTGGCGAAGACCGTGGACTCGACCGGCCCGTAGCCGTTGAGGAGCACGATGCCGGGATGCCTGCGCAGGAAGCGGCGGACGTGGCCGGCCGAGAGCCGTTCCCCGCCGATCGCGACCTGGCGCAGCCCCGCGAAGGCGTCCGGGGCCTCGTCCACGATCATGTTGAACAGGCTCGCGGTCATCCAGGCTGTGTCCGCGCCGTGCCGGGAGACGGCTCCGCGCAGGGCCGCGGGGGAAAGGTAGGGGTCGGTCACGACCACCGAGGTGCCGCCGTTCAGGAGCACCGACCACAGTTCGAGCGAGAAGGCGTCCCAGGGGGTGGCGGCGGCGAGCGGCATCACCGTGTCGGCGGTGAACTCCGCGAAGGTGCCCGGCTGGAAGAGGCGCGCGGTCGCCCGGTGCGGGCTGAGCACGCCCTTGGGCCGGCCCGTGGTCCCGGAGGTGAAGAAGACGCACGCCGGATCGTCGGCGCCGACGGCCACGGGCGTGAAGCCGGCGGGGGCCGCCGACGCCTCGGCCACGACGGGGGGCGGCGTCCACACGGTCGGCGCGAGTTCGGCCGGCGCCTCCTGGCCGTCGCGGGCGATGAGCAGGGGCGGCCGCAGGTCGCGCAGCACCTCCCGCAGCCGGTCCGCGGGCCACTCGGGGGCCAGCAGGGCGTAGGCCGCCCCCGCCTTCAGGACCGCGAGGAGCGCGGTGACCAGCTCCGTGCTCCTGGGCAGCAGCACCGGCACCAGCGCGCCGGGGGTGACTCCCGCGGCGACGAGTCCCGCGGCCCAGGCGTCGGCCGTCGCGTCGAGTTCCGCGTACGTAGTGGTGCGGCCCCCCTCGACGAGGGCGACGGCCCCAGGGCACTGTGTCGCCCTTCGGGCGAAGGACTCGTGGAGTCCCTCGCCGGGCGCGGTGTTCCGCCGACCCCCTCTCTGTCAGCCTTGGGTGAGACGCCCCGCTTCGTCGGGTTAGCCTGAGAGGGCACGACAGGAGAACCACCCCC
>NZ_JAVRBF010000397.1:0-389 GCF_032436805.1 Streptomyces sp. P17
CATGATCTGGATGCACTGGTTGCTGAACGCAATGAAGGACTGTTTGAAGAAACTTCCTTCTTGCAGGATTTGACCAAGCTTACGAAGACTGCTTACAGCTTTGACCGGTCAACGGGTAAGTATAAGGCTGCTCCTGTGGAACCACAGAAGCTGACCAATAATGCTCAAAAATTCCATATGCCAAAGCCTTACTTTGATGCTTTGGTGAACAACGTTCTGACGTTCTATATCCGTCCTCTTATGGAGGGTGTAGGCGATGCAATGAAGCAATATGTCGATAATAATGTCGCTAATATTCAGGAAGCAACAAACGTCCAGTCCATCTTTGCACAGGCCGTATATCGTGCACGTGTTGCCAAGGCTGTTCTGAACCATGTTGAGAACACTCC
>NZ_JAVRBF010000398.1:0-387 GCF_032436805.1 Streptomyces sp. P17
AGCGCATCGCAAGTTCGATATTAAGATAGTAAGGTGAGAAAATTTTTGAAATAAGACTAGGAGGATCATACCATTCGACGGTATCGAAAATAAGTTTGACCTTGTTTTTTTTAGCCCAAGGTATCAGCCTCAGCAAATAAGGAGAATACCCGCTATATAAAATTACAGCGTCAGGCTTTTCATCAAGGCTATCCAACCATTGCACGGCTTTCTTTCCCGCAGAGAAGTAAAGCAGATGTTTAAAAAACCTGGGGAGCTTTTCATACAACCTTTCATTCAATGAAATTACGGGGATATTTTTGTAATCACCTTCAGCAATACCATCAGGAGGCACTTGTCCAGACACGACCTTAACTTTATAGCCCAGTTGACTAAGCGTTACACAAT
>NZ_JAVRBF010000399.1:0-387 GCF_032436805.1 Streptomyces sp. P17
CATTGTTGCGATTAAAAATCCACCACCTTAATGATAGCTCCCCTTGCTATTCCTGTGTTTTTTGTTGCAGGCATAAAAAAAGCCAGAGCGCGAACGCTGCTGGCTTCTTGTTGTAAAGGCATTGATTTACCGTTGTTGTCTTATTGTGCGTAGTACCACCATCAGTAGTAGAGAGAATAGCCCCATTGAGCCGCCACTACTACCAGTGTCACCGCCACCGTCACCATTGTTTTCATCTGGATTGTCACCATTATTTTCATCTGGATTAACGATCTCTTTAATAGACAATGATATTGGCATCTCGGTGTTTCGGTTGTCACCAAAATGCAACACGGTGCTTCCTAATCCGTTCATAGATACGGTCATTTCACAAAACTGGGACGGTTG
>NZ_JAVRBF010000400.1:0-386 GCF_032436805.1 Streptomyces sp. P17
GTTGAAGCAGGTCAAGCTGTCTGGGCTGTTCAGCAGAAGCCCAGTCTACATAGTCGAGGTTCTTGTACCGATCTGACTGCTTACGCAGATCAGCCTGACATGTCTCAAAGGACTGCACAACGAACATAGCGTTGTCCAGATCACCTTGGCAGGATGGATCAGCAAAGAAGTTCCGTGGATTGACCAACTGGACCATAGGGCGATTTTCAATCACCCCCTCGACCATGATCTCCTGTTCGCCTTCTTGGACAGCCCATACAGCTTGGCCTGCTTCAACCGAATAGTTGTAGCTCTCCTGAATGTCTTCAGGG
This sequence comes from Streptomyces sp. P17, assembly GCF_032436805.1. NCBI lineage: Bacteria > Bacillati > Actinomycetota > Actinomycetes > Kitasatosporales > Streptomycetaceae > Streptomyces > Streptomyces sp. P17. Next base: position 312 of record NZ_JAVRBF010000400.1, read on the forward strand.
AGCATAGCGAACTCATCGGGAGCATTCACAGCAAGCTGTTCAGCCTCCTGCAAGGCCATAAGCTGTTCTTCGTCC
>NZ_JAVRBF010000401.1:0-385 GCF_032436805.1 Streptomyces sp. P17
GTTAAGCGGTAATTTTGCTAATGCTTTTATAGTTGCGGATGGCGATGTCAAAATAATAGACGATGTTGCTTTAGAGGATGTTTTTATTATTGCAGGAAAAGATATTGAGAATGCAAGTGACAAGAATGATTTCTCAATTAAAAATTCATTTTTTTTCTCTAAGGAAGAGGTTGATCTTGAATTGAAGGGGAATAACACTATAGATGGCTTTTGGATTTATTCCGGTGATGATATCGATATTGATATTAAAGGTGGAGGGAATAAAGAGTGGGTTGGGGGGTTAATAGCAAGAAGCGATATTGATTTTGATACTAATGGGCGTTACAACTTTCGTCATGCTTCAGCAAGCACAGCATTTTCTCAGCTAGCTGGTGGAGCAGGTAGT
>NZ_JAVRBF010000402.1:0-384 GCF_032436805.1 Streptomyces sp. P17
CCAGTGAAGTAGAAGGGTTGAGCTACATCTCACGTGGTTTAGCACCGCCCAACCCCTCTGAGTTGCTAATGGGTGAGCGCTTTGCCCAACTGCTAGCAGAGGTAGAGCAGCAGTTCGATTTAGTGATCGTGGACACGCCGCCGGTACTGGCCGTAACGGATCCTTCTATTGTGGGCAGCCTCTGCGGCACCACGCTACTTCTCACCCGCTTTGAGCGCAACACCATTAAAGAAGTACAGCTAGCCGCCCGCCGCTTGGAAAGCACCGGCGTCGTGGTAAAAGGCACCATTCTAAACGCCATGGAGAAAAAGGCAGCCAGCAGCTACGGATACGGCTACTACCAGTACAGCTACCGTTCCACCGCGGAATAGCGTCGCTGCCAGT
>NZ_JAVRBF010000403.1:0-384 GCF_032436805.1 Streptomyces sp. P17
GCCTCCTCGACGGCGAGCAGTCCGTCTCGGGAGGGGTGGGGGTCGTGCCAGAGTTGCCCGTCGCGGTAGAGCACCTGGTGATGTGTGCCGCGAGGAGACGGGCCTGCTGCGAAGACGAGTTCGCCGTCGAGTGCGTCCTCGACGCTGTCGAGGTCCACGGGCCACACTCCGGCGCCTGCGCAGTAGCCGAGGAACATCGACCAGAAGAGCTTGCGGTCCGGGTCGTCGTCGTCGCGGAGTTTGCCGTTGTGCATCATCTGTCCCCACTCGACGAAGTGAGGGACGTCTCGCAATGGTCTGCCTAGGGCTGTGGCGACGCATGCTGCGAAGCAGTTGCCGGGGCGGCGGGGGTCGGTGTGGAGGCCGGTTTGATCGACGGTCATC
>NZ_JAVRBF010000404.1:0-384 GCF_032436805.1 Streptomyces sp. P17
TCTTTAAGGGCAAGTGCTAGTAAAGAAGCCAAACCTACATTAATCAATGCATAAATATGTTTTTTAATACGATTGTAAATTGGATCTATTGGATTAGACTTTACTATTTTTACTTTTGATTCAGGGGAGTGATAAACTGATACCTCTAAAGGTAATCCAGAGTCAATCAAACGCTGATATAAACGCTTACGCCAGAATATATAACGATAACGTTCACCAATCCCAACTAAAACGGTACTTGCTCGTTGGTCAACTAAATAAGAATAAACGGTATCGTAACAACTTGAACCACGCATAATCTCCACTTTAGCACCAAGATCTTTCCCAAGATTCAATGCATCGTTAAGCATTTTTCTTTGTTGAGAGGTCAGCGGACTTCCTTTA